>QHXE01000691.1 GCA_003222835.1 Acidobacteriota bacterium
CCAGGGGCACATTATTCGCTGGTATGCCACTGGGACGGATATCGAGGATCGCAAACAGGCCGAGGAGAGGATGCGTAACGAAAACCTTGCGCTGAGAGAGCAAATCGATCAGGCATTCATGTTTGAGGACATTGTGGGAGCGTCGCCGGCCCTGCAAACCGTGCTCTCCGGCATTGTGAAAGTGGCCCCCACCGATTCCACGGTGCTGATCACGGGCGAAACCGGCACCGGAAAAGAATTGATTGCTCGCGCCATACACAAGCACTCGCAACGTTCCGGTCAGGCGTTCATCAGCGTAAACTGCGCATCGATTCCTTCCTCCTTGATCGCGTCGGAGCTGTTTGGCCACGAAAAAGGCGCCTTCACCGGCGCGGTGCAGCGCCGCCAGGGTCGTTTTGAGCTGGCGCATTCGGGTACGATTTTTCTAGACGAGGTCGGCGACCTTCCCGCAGAGACCCAGATTACATTGCTCCGAGTACTTCAGGAGCGGCAGTTTGAACGAGTGGGAGGTAACCGAACTCTTACCACCGACGTTCGCGTCATAGCCGCAACCAACCGTGACTTAACGGCAGCCATTGCCGCGGGAACGTTTCGATCAGACTTGTTTTACCGGCTGAACGTTTTCCCGATTGAGGTACCTCCTCTGCGCAAACGGAAGGAGGACATTCCGATGTTGGTGGAGTACTTCGTAAAACGCTACGCGGAAAAAGCCGGCAAGCACATCTGCAAGATCGACAACAATACGCTGGAGCTGTGCCAATCGTATGCATGGCCCGGAAATATCCGCGAGTTGCAAAACATTGTTGAAAGATCGGTGATCTTGTGCAGTGGCGATACCTTTTGGATCGAAGAGACCTGGCTGGCGCCCGTGCAGCCACCGCGGCAGGAGTTAGCAGGTCCTTTGCCAGACGCGCTCAAGAATCAGGAAAAGGAAATTATTGAAGCTGCCTTAGCGGAAAGTAGGGGGAAAGTTGCTGGCCCGGAAGGTGCGGCAGCGAAACTCGGCATTCCCCGATCGACGCTGGACTCGAAAATCAAGCAGCTGAACATCAAGAAGCACAAGTTTATCGCCGAGCAGTAGCCGCCATTCCTTAGTGTCAATTCTTGACTCCCGAAAATTCGGCACTTCCCGAAGTCTCGTCATCCGACCGCTACCTCTAACCGCCTGTTTTCAATAGATTGCATGTGGCCGCTGCATTGCATTTCCACTTACGTGAGGCCGGGGATGGCCGCAATGCAGAACATCGCGACGACAACCGATGACCTTGAGAATCGAGAGATCAGTGCGGCAGCGGTTCACGGTGTTCACCCTAAGTGGGCGTATGGAGGCGGCGCAGGTTCCGGAGCTGAAGAAGCTTTTTGAGCGCGACTACCGACACATCATTCTGGATTTACGAGACGTGAGGCTGGCGGATCGCGACGCAGTGAGGTTCCTAAGAGGGTGCGAGGCGGATGGCATGAGGCTTGAGAACTGTCCAGCGTATGTCCGGGAGTGGATGGACAGAGAAAAAGATTGAGAGAACAACGAACTGGCGCTGTTGTACGGCTCCGGTTTGAGAGAGGAGGGCAATGGGCGTGATGAGCCCTTTTCGTCGGTGCACGTAGATACCGAGAGCTTAGCGATCTTCGAATTAAAGCTGTCGAATAAATTTTAGAGCTTTGGAGTTGCCTGTGAAATTAGAGGAGCTCCAGGGAGAGTAATCGCAACCGAATTCAAAGGAGAACAATACAGATGTCAGTTAAGAATCGTTATGTGTCGTTGCCCACGGCAGCGTTGATCAGTGTTCTTTTATTAGTCGCGACGCTAAGTGCGCAGATTAAACCAGACGTGCACCGATCTGGTCAATGGCGAATAGCCGGACAGAACCTGAACAACACCTGGAGCCAGCCGGCAGAGCATTCAATCAGCCCTACAAATGTCCAAAACCTAAAAACGAAATGGGTATTCACAACTGGTGGGGATGTTTCTGCCACTCCTACCGTGGATGGTGACGCCGTTTACTTTCCCGACTGGGGCGGCAATCTCTTCGCCGTCGAGAAGAATAGCGGGAGTCTCATCTGGTCTCACAAGATCTCCGAGTACGACGGCGTCGACGGGGCTATCTCGCGTGTCAGCCCCGCGGTGGTTGGCGACCAGGTAATTATTGGTGACATTCTCAGTTCCAATCAGGTGCACAACGGCGCCAACGTGATGGCAATAGACCGCAAAACAGGATCGCTTCGGTGGATTACACAAGTAGAAACTCATCAAGCAGCAGTCATTACAGGATCTCCCGTTGTCTTCGACGGCGTCATTTACATCGGGGTCTCTTCCGTTGAAGAGAGTCTGGCAACGAACCCGGCCTATCCGTGTTGCAGCTTTCGCGGCAGCATCGTGGCACTCGATGCAAAGAGTGGTGGAATTCTTTGGAAAACTTTCGACATGCCCGACAACAATGGGCAGACCAACCAGTACAGCGGCGGTGCGGTATGGCAACCGCCAGCGATTGATCCTAAACGCGGCACGCTCTTCATCGGTACGGGAAACAACTATACCGTTCCGCCCGATGTAGTCGCTTGTCAGAACGCAAGCCCTACCGCGAACTGCACTGCGCCTGACGACTTCTTCGACGCTGCTCTCGCGTTGGACTTAAAGACCGGACAGGTCAAGTGGTCAAAGAAGCTGCAAGGCACTGACACTTGGACCGTAGCCTGCATAACTTCTTCCGGTCCAAACCCGAATTGTCCTGTACCCAGCAGCCCGGATTTCGACCTCGGAGGAGCAGGACCGAATCTCGTAGGCAATATTGTCGGCTTCGGCCAGAAGAGCGGCATCTTTTGGGCGCTCAATCCT
>QHXE01000692.1:0-2915 GCA_003222835.1 Acidobacteriota bacterium
CACCTTCGGACGCTGAGATCCGGGCGGTCTACGATGCTAATCGCGCGCAACTCGGCAACGCCGATCTCGAAAGCGTACGGCCGCAAGTGATCAACTATCTGCGCGGCCAGCGAACAGAGGAGCTGCATGCAGCGCTGGTGAATCGACTGAAGATGACTAATACGGTGATGAAAAGCGCCGACGTGAACGCTCCAAATCTGGCGTCCGGAACGGTTCTGGCCGCGGTAAATGGAGCGCCGATTCGAATCGAAGCCATCAATGAGCGGATGAAAGCATACGTTTACAAGATGGAGATGCGAATTTATGCCGCGCAGAAGCAGGTACTGGATCGTCGTCTTAACGATCTGCTGATCGTCGCGGAAGCTAACCGACGAAAGATCGGTCCCGAAGAAATTGTGCGCGCGGAGATCACCGAGAAAATCAAACCACCGACGGAAGCCGAAATTGCCAAGTTCTATGAGGACAACAAAGCGCGCATCACGGGTGACCTGGCTTCCGCGCGAGCGGACATCGCGAATTACTTGCAGCAACAGCAGCAGGAGAAGCTGGAGCAAGCGCTGGCTGAGAAACTACGCGGCGGCGCGAAATTCCAGATGCTGCTGAAGGAACCCGAACCGCGCGCGATGAATGTCACCACTGCCAACGGCCCTTCCCGCGGAGACGCTAATGCTGCGGTAACGATAATCGAGTTCACGGACTTTCAGTGCTCCGCTTGTGGAGCGATGTATCCGGTGATCGAAGACGTGATGAAGGCTTACGGTAATCGCGTGCATTTTGTGATTCGCAATTTTCCGCTGACGCAACTCCACGCGAACGCCTTCAAGGCGGCTCGGGCGGCTCAGGCCGCTAACGCACAGGGAAAATTCTGGGAATACATTGACTTTCTGTTCAAGAACCAGAGCTCGCTCGATCCGGATTCGCTGAAAAAATACGCGACCCAGGTGGGAATCGATCGCAAACGATTCGATGCGGAGTTCGACACCGACAAATACGATACCTATATTCGCCGTGACATCGAAGACGGGGAGATGTACGGAGTCGAAGGCACGCCAACAGTCTATATTAACGGCGTCATGCTGACGCAGTTCAGCGCGGATGGCCTGCGCGCGGCGATCGAGAAGGTGTTTGGGGGAATCCAGAACCGGCCGCGGTAGCGAGCGTTTGCTGCCGAGATTTCTCCGCATGACTACTGCGCAACAGACTCCCCGGCGCGCAAGAAGTTTTCGCTTCTACGCAATTTATTTCATATGCCTGCTGCTGTTCTCCTCCATCGTCGCGGAGGTCGGCGCGCATTTGACGGGTCATCATCCACGATAGCCACCCAAACGCCAACGCACCGGCAGTACGCAGAAAAACTTGAATCATTCCTGAAGGATATACTCTAATTGCTTTTATCAACACGTTCGTCAAAAGGAGAACCCGATGAAGCCAACAGCACGCGCGTTCCTGGTGAGTCTGATTTGCATAACAGCCGCATCAATCGTTGTGGCAAGAAGGCATGGCCCCCAGCCTGGGACCACAGTCGCCGGCGTCTATGAAAACTTTACGGTGGGCAAAGAGTCCGGAGACCTTGAAGGCATGCGCGTCGTTATCGTTTCGGCGGGCGGAGGTTATTACGCCATCGTTCAAATTGCTCAGGGCGGCGCGGAGGATCCCAAACCTGAGTTCGTTGCCGCGAACGTCAAACGTATGAGTATTGAGTTTACCGCGGGATCAGAAAAATTCCGGGGAACGGTCAGTGCGGCGGGATTGACACTCAAGAATGCCGCGGGAGAATCGCAAACGCTGAAACGAAAGCCGTGTGGATCCTACTTCAAGTGAGATCCAGGAAGATCCTCCTACCCGAGATGTTAAGGGCGTGTTATTGTGTGCCAGAGGTCAAGACATTTCATCACCGCATCAGTTTGCGATTAGTTTTGTACCGAGCGCGTCAAGTTAGTGAAGTCCGCAGTTACGGAATGAACCCAATCAAAGAAAGGCGGCGCCAGATGCCAGTATTCAAAGACGGCTCTCCGCTAACTCTTTTCCTTCTGCTGATCAGTTTAACTGGTCTTACTCCGAAAGCGTTCGGACAAGAGCAATCTCAAAAAACCTCGACGGAATCCGCAGATGAGGTTGTCCGCATCAAGACAGAGTTGGTACAGACGGACCTAACCGTAGTCGATAAGCGAGGTCTCTTCGTTGAGGGTTTGAAATCCGAGCAGTTTGAATTGCGAGTTGACGCGAAACCACAGGCCCTGGCTTTTTTCGAGCAGGTGGCAACCGGAAGCGCTGACGAGCAGAAGCAGTTAGCCGCGGCGCGCAAAGGGAACGCAAACACTCGCGAAAAACTGGAGAGAAATGCCGGCGGGGAATCGGATCGACGCCACCTAATTTTCTTCTTCGTGGACGACGTGCATCTGGCCGGCGACAGCCTGACTCGTGCCCGATCGGTTTTGGTCCATTTTGTGGAAAATAAGATGAGGGCCAACGACCGCGTGGCCATTGTCTCAACCAGCGGCCAGATAGGTTTTCTCCAACAGCTCACGGATAACAAGGCTGTACTCCGCGAGGCAATCAACAGGCTCAACTACAAATATAATCCCGAGGCAACGGCCAGCCATGTTTCAATCAGCGAAGTGGATGCGAATCTCGTTGCCAATAGGGGAGACCGCGGTCTTTTTGCTTATCTGGTCGAAGCGACGATGAAGGAATTTAAAACCGACGTCATGAACGCCGTCCTTATCGTCAGGAATCGCGTTCGCCAGATTAACGCGCAGTCAAGTAATGCTGAGATTGAGACACTTTCGAGGCTTGAGAGTTTGATACGTTCTACCGCGCCGCTCGCGGGGCGCAAGCTGATCTTCTTTATCTCAGATGGCTTTGTCGTTGAGGCCCGGCGGTCGAATGGATCAGATGTTATGCGACGCGTCGCG
>QHXE01000692.1:3246-4380 GCA_003222835.1 Acidobacteriota bacterium
ATCTCAAAACCAGCCCAATCGCCATCGCGACTAATCCGCACTCGACCGCGTCTGCTCCTAGCACGCCAGAGAATGAATTACGTGCGGCGCTCGGATCACTCTATCCACGTCGCGATTTGCCGACTTCCGTCTCGGCAAGTTTTGTGAGGACGACCGACAAAGGCGCCGTGCTTAACGTGTCGATGCAGATTGATGCAGAGATGGTGAGTTTTGTAAAAACCGATGCAAGAGAGCAAGCGACCGTTGACGTGTTAGGAGTTGCGCTGGATGATCGCGGCCAGTTTTCCAGTTTCAAGCAAAAGCTGGAAATCCCGCGCGAGGTGGTTCTGGCTAAAGACGGGCGTTTCGTAAAGTGGAGTCAGTCGTTGCTGTTGCCGCCGGGTCTTTATCAGGTGCGCGTTGCCGTCAGGGATCGTCAAAGCCGGCGCACGGGCAGCGCGATGGGATGGATCGAAATTCCTCAAGTCGAGGCCAAACTTCCTCATGAGTAGGAGCTTCACAACGGAGGAAGAGCTCTTTAATCCGATCTAAGATTTACCCATTTTCTTAAACAATTCTTCCAGCGTCTTATCGATAGCGAACTTCCATTCGCCATCTTCTTTGACGAAATACAGCCTCTCCCAATCCTTCGACTTTTCGTCCTGGACTTCGAGTGTTGCTGAGTCGCCGTCAATTTTTTCGTTGCGAGTTGGCGGCATGGTCGGAGCTTTGAAGGCCGGATCGTCAAAGCCCTCCTTGAGCGATTCGTCAAGCGTTTTCTTCTGCTGCTCAGCGCCCTGCTCCAACATAGCCAGCGATCCCTTCGAGAGGGTCTGCTTCATTCCCGGCAAATCCTTCCGCTTCTGCGCCTCGAAGAATGCTTTGTAGGTGGCGGTCGGCGAAGAAGAGCCTCCCAACCCTTTGCAAGCCAACACACTCGAGACCAGTAGCAGCAGCGCAAACAATAAGGAGCCGATGGGCCGACTTTTCATTTTGCCTCCTGTCAAACATCAGCTGGTTCCTGACGTCAGAGACATAGGATATTCCAGCCAACGTAGCCCCGAGCACGGGCACGCGCGAGCGAGTATTTTATTCTGTCGCCTTCTTGTGCGTCAGAATATTACACGCATCGGCAGCGTTAGTTGGGTCGAGCGC
>QHXE01000693.1 GCA_003222835.1 Acidobacteriota bacterium
AAGGATTGGCGCGGCGTTTCCGAAGAAACAACGACCGGCGTGCATCGCCTTTACAAGATGCAGCAGGAAAACCGGCTCCTCGTTCCAGCGATCAATGTCAACGATTCGGTCACCAAATCGAAGTTCGACAATCTCTACGGCTGCCGTCATTCGCTCATCGACGGATTGAATCGCGCGCTCGACGTGATGGTCGCGGGAAAAGTCGCCGTGATTTGCGGCTACGGGGACGTGGGCAAAGGTTGCGCGCAATCACTTCGCGGTCAGGGCGCGCGCGTCGTCATCACCGAGATCGACCCAATCAACGCCTTGCAAGCGGCGATGGAAGGTTATGAAGTGACGGCGATCGAAGAGACACTCGGCCGCGGCGACATTTACATTAGCGCGACCGGCAATACCGACGTGATCACGTTCGAACACATGCAGCGGATGAAAGATCAAGCGGTCGTCGCCAACATCGGCCATTTCGATAATGAAATTCAGGTCGATGCGTTAGACGCGAGCAAAGCAAAGAAAACGAACATCAAGCCGCAGGTCGACAAGTACACGTTTCCCGACGGCCACGAAATTTTCCTTCTCGCCACCAAGTCCTGGCGCAATTGGATCTCTGGAAGAATCGCGACACTTACAAAATCGGCGTTTACGTCTTGTCCAAAAAACTCGACGAAGAAGTCGCGCGCCTGCACTTGGAAAAGATCGGCGTGAAATTGACAAAACTCACGAAAGCACAAGCTGATTACCTCGGCGTTCCAGTTGACGGTCCGTTTAAGTCAGAGCATTACCGCTACTGAAACGGAGAGCGCGTTTACCAGAACGATTTCTGGACGTCGGCTTGCGTCGCTTCAACGTAAGAACAGCCCGGAGCCTTACCGCGCCGCCATTTTCCCCAGACGTGCACGGTTTTGCGATCACGCACCGCATCCGTCAGAATTCTTGAGACGCGAAACGGCGCCGCCAGCGAGATCGATATCGATCTTGCGTGAAAAACGAACATGATTTGCGACGCGCACGATTCGCCCGGATACAAAGTCACTTTGCCAACCGCATCGAAGTCCGAACCTGCCCGCGCCGAGCTCGCACTGATCGCAGCCGGCCGCGGTCTCTCCGGTTCGCCACAACCTGCCAGCACAAATGCAATCGCAAAGGACAACACCGAATAGCGAAAGGAGTTCATTCTGTGAATTGGATGCAGCGTCATCCGAGAACGGTGCGCCCGTGTCGCGGCAGCTCGAATTGAAAGTCTCGGTATTTCGAACTGTCTTCGTCAGAAGTCCAGAAGTCGCCGATCGGAAAAATCTTGCACGGCACCTTATGCATCCTGCCGTCCACGCCGAGCTCGAAAAAATTTAGCATCGTGGAATCGTCGGCTTCCACCTCTCCATCACAGACTGCAAGCAGCGGACGTCAATCTCGATAACGAAAGAGGGCAACCTGGAACGGCGCCTGGGCACCGTCGCCGCCGACGGGAAAATCCGAGGTCTTTTCCAACTTTAGGAAATTCTTTCGCAAAATTATCGTACCAGCTGGTTCGACCGGCGCGGTCGCTTGGAAAATAAGATTTGCTCACCGCTGTAACGCTTCTGCGGATCGTTCTACCCAATTGGGCGCGGCGGCGTCAACATGAAGAACTGATGAGTGACAAGTAGGAAAATTCTGTTTCTGTTTGCTCGCCACTGGTCACATGTCGTGACCCTCGACATTCTCGCGATGGGTTTGATTATTCCGGTTTTGCCTAAACTCATTCTCGATTTCCTCGGCGGCAAAATGACCGATGCGTCGAATTGGAACGGCTGGTTCGCCCTCGTCTTCGCGCTGATGCAGTTTGTCTTTGCGCCCGTGCTCGGTGTTTTGTCCGATCGTTTTGGCCGGCGTCCCGTCATCCTGTTGTCGAACCTCGGCCTCGGCCTCGATTACGTGGTGATGGCGCTGGCGCCGACAATCGGCTGGTTGTTTCTGGGCCGAATCATTTCGGGAATCACGACATCGAGCATTCCAACCGCGATGGCCTACATTGCCGACGTCACGCCAAAAGAAAAACGCGCAGCGGCTTTCGGAACAATCGGGATCGCGTTTGGAGTCGGATTCGCTTTTGGCCCGGCGCTTGGCGGATTGCTCAGTAACTCCAATCCGCGTCTGGCATTCTGGGTCGCTGCGGCGCTGAGTTTGATGAACTGGCTTTGGGGTTACTTTTTTGTTCCCGAATCATTACCGCGGGATCAGCGAAAGGAATTCGCGTTGCGCCGCGCGAATCCGGTTGGCTCGCTCGTTCTGCTGCGCTCGCATCCGGAATTGTGGCGTCTGACCGTCATCCAATTCCTCGCTTATCTTTCGCACAACGTCTTAACAACGATCTGGTCGCTCTACGCGATTTATCGCTTCAGTTGGAATCAAGTAACGATCGGCATTTCTTTGATGATCGTCGGCGTTTGCACGGCGTTGATCTCTGGTGGATTGACCGGACGACTGGTAAATCGCTTTGGCGAAAAACTTACGCTCTGCATCGGGCAGTTTTTCGGCGCCTCCGGAATGTGCGTCGCCGGCCTGGCTCGCAATGGGGCTATCTTTCTCGCGTCGGTGCCGGTCATTTCAATGTGGAACGTTTCTTTTCCGGCGGCAGAGTGAATGATGACGCACCGGGTGAGCGAACGCGAACAAGGTGAGCGCCAGGGTGCACTACAAAGTTTACGTTCGATCACGTTCATCATCGGGCCCGTTCTCTTCTCGCAGGTGTTCAGCTGGTTCATCGATCCGAAACATTCTCTTCATATTCCCGGGGCACCTTATTACCTCGCCGCTGCGCTTCTCTTTACCGCGATGCTAATGGCGACGCGGGTGAAGCAGCCTTCGTTTGCGGCCAAACCAACACCCGGCATCATGCCGCCAGAAACCGTGAGCTCCGGACCGGTGGGACCGCTGCTGGAACAAAAAGAAAACATTTGAGCAGTCGCGCCGCCTCGGCGATTGAATCGATGTGAGCGCAACTGCGCGTTGCCTGATCGTCGCGATTACGATTTGCTCCTGGATCGCGATTTCCAATCACTGCGCGTTTCGCGCGCTCGCCGCAAAAACGAATGCGACCCAGAGTGGTTGTCCGTTCCATTCCAAGCCGGCTAACCCCCAGCCGCAACCCACAGGAACCGAGTGTTGTAAAATTCTTCGCGCCGTCTCGACAACACCGGCAAAGATTCTTGCACCGGCGATTGTCGACCTCGTTCATGTCGATCTGGCACTTGATACGCTCGCGGTTTTCCCACCGCCAAAGATTTCGTTCCTGCCAGCAACGCTCGACACCGGACCGCCCGGCACAACCTCATTCGTGGAATTGCTGGGAAGCGTGCGCGCGCACGCTCCGCCTGTCTTCGCTTAAGACGCGAACTTTCGCGTCTCGGTTGTAGGGCAACCGCTCCGCTTGCCGCTTCTTAATTCGGAAGTCGGAGCGTCTGCCCTACAAAGCCAATCGAATTCGACAAACATTCATGAAAAAACAAATTTTAATGTTGATCGCCAGCGCGATGACATTCGCCGTCACAATGGCCTTTGCCCAGTCTGCGCCAACGCCAAGTCACTCGCCACCGGCCCAACACACACAACTCTATACCTGCCCCATGCATCCCGAGATCGTGCGGTCCGAGCCAGGGCAATGCCCCAAATGCGGAATGACGTTGGTGCCGATAAAAGGAACGAAGCCGAAAGCCGAACATCCAATGCCGAATCCAGAACATGCCGCGCATCAAATGCACGGCGAACACGCGACCCATAACGCAAACGGCATGGCCATGCCGGAACACGCCGAGCATGGAATGGAAATGAAGATGCAGTCGTCGGTGAACATTGCCGATCCGATGAACCGGGAAAGTTCCGGCACCGCCTGGGTTCCAGACTCCACCCCGATGTACGGGTACATGAAAATGTTCAGCGACGATATGCTGATGTTGCACGGCGGAATTTTTCCCCGCTACACCAACGTGACCACGCGCCGCGGCGACGATCGCATCGACGCGCCGAACTGGATCATGGCGATGTATTCGCATCCGTTTAGCGACACAACCCAAATTGGCGGGAGACTCATGATGAGTCTGGACCCGCTCACGGAACAGGGCCGCGGTTATCCTTTACTCTTTCAAAGCGGCGAGTCCTGGCACGACCAGCCGCTGCACGACCGCCAGCATCCACACGATTTGTTTGACGAACTCTCAATAAGTTTGTCCCAAAAATTCACCGACGATCTTAGCGCATATTTATATTTCGGTTACCCGGGCGAGCCGGCGCTCGGTCCGCCCACGTTCATGCACCGATTGTCGGCCATGGACGATCCGGATGCTCCGATCGCCCACCATTGGCAGGATTCGACGCATGTGACCTTCGGAGTCGCGACCGCCGGCCTGCAATGGCGAAATGTGAAGATCGAAGGCAGCATTTTCACGGGCCGCGAGCCGGATGAGAACCGTTACGACTTCGACCGACCGCGGTTCGATTCATTCAGCGGACGGATCTCATGGAACCCAACGCCTGACCTGGCGCTGCAAGTTTCGCACGGCTACATCAAGGGACCGGAAGGACTCGAGCCGGACGTGAACCGGCACCGAACCACGGCGTCGCTTATATATAATAAGAGCCTCGGCCCGGACTCGAATTGGGCGAGCTCGCTGGTCTGGGGACAGAATGATGACACCCACGAAGGAAAAACGGAGTCGGTGCTGATCG
>QHXE01000694.1 GCA_003222835.1 Acidobacteriota bacterium
AGCTTTCGACGGATCTGAGACGCGAATCTGGGCGGCAGGGATCTTTTCGGAGAAATCCGAAGGCACAAACACCGCTGAGGCGCGCGTTTTCCGAAGACGCGGCATGTATTTCGGATTGTTGAAGAATGCGATTTCACCCTCAACTGCTTCGTCGAGAGATGCCGCACCGGTAATTACGCGAGCAGGATCGCCATTTAGCTCGCCCTCGGAAAGTTTCGCGATTTCTTGGAGCGTCAGCGTCACGTGTTCTTTCTAAATTGTAGAGGCGCTTGTGCCAAGCGCCTACTGGCAGGCTCTCTGAATTGGCGATCGTCGGCTTAAGTCTTCGATGCTTCGAAAATGCTCTGAATGGATTTATCGAGCACGGCATTGAACTCAGCGTCAGATTGCTGCGCCGTAAGCCCTTCAACTAGCGCGCGGGAAAAGCTGGCGACCACGCCATGCTGTTTGCAGAGACGATTGTTTGCTTCTTCTCGCGAATAGCCGCCGGAGAGCGCAACCACTCTCAGTACCCTCGGATGTTTGACAAAGTCGGCGTAAAAGTCGTCCTGTTCCGGCAACGTAAGCTTAAGCATGACGAACTGACCGGCCGGCAATTCGTTGAGCTTTTCGAGGATGGCTGCTTTGAGTAACTGCTCCGCTTTTGCCTTTTCCGGGCAGTGAATATCAACTTCCGGCTCTAGGATCGGCACGAAATCCGCCGAGATAATCTGCTGCCCGAATTCGAACTGCTGGAGCACAATGTCCTTGATACCTGCTTCGTCGGCTTGTTTGATCACTGACCGCATCTTCGTTCCGAAGATGCGTTTCGCCCTGGCTTTATCGAGGAGCGCGCCCAGCGTCGGCATGGGCTTCATCAACTGAACGCCGTCTTTCTCAGCGGCAAGGCCTTTATCCAC
>QHXE01000669.1 GCA_003222835.1 Acidobacteriota bacterium
CAGTTCGGATGGACACCGCGGCGTCGAAGCAGCAGGCAACTTGGCGACGACTGGCCAAGTCTCGCGCCGCGCTGGCCTTGGTTGTTCTCGTGATGTTCACCCTGACGCTAGTCGGATACATGCGTTTGTTTCGCCGCCCAACGATCAGCAACCAACCTATCAATAAATATGAAAGCTCACCTGCCTACGACACATATCTGCGCGCCAAGGTAAATCTCAAGAGCGAAAATCTGGCTCAGATTGACAATGCGATATCTTTGTTGAAACAGGCGATAAGCGTCGATCCGAAACTTGCTCCGGGCTGGGCGGAGCTGGCGCGCGCTTACAATCTAAAGTCATTTTATTTTTATGCTTCCGATGCGGAAAAGAAACCGTTGAACGAGGATGCCGCAGTCGCCGTTGAAAAAGCTCTTTCATTGGACCCGGACCTCGCTGAAGGTCATTATGCGCGCGGCATCATTCTTTGGACGCACGACAACCATTTTCCGCACGAGCCGGCTATTCAATCGTACCGGCGCGCGTTGCAATTGGACCCCAATTTCGACGAGGCTCACCATCAACTGGGTGTGGTCTATTTTCATATCGGCCTGTTCGATAAAGGTTGGGCCGAGCTGGAAAAGGCAACTACCATCAACCCGAGCAACACATTGGCGCACTTCCGGTTCGGCGTCATAGATTTGTATCGAGGCAAATATGAAGACGCCTACACAATCTTCAAGAGCACACCTTTGACAACGAACCCTTCGCTGTGGGCCTTTCAATACGCGACTGCTTTATTCCGGCTAGGGCGCAATGAAGAGGCAACACAACTGCTGGACGATTACTTGAAGAAGTATCCGCAAGACGAAGGCGGAGTGGGGACCAGCGTGAAGGCAATGATGCTGGCGAAGGCCGGCAACTATCGCGAAGCGGAAGCGGCCATTCAACACTCGATTGAAATCGGCAGCGGCTTCGGCCATTTTCATCATACCGCCTACAACATCGCTTCGGCTTACGCGCTCATGAATCAAACCGAACTCGCGGTCAAATGGCTGCAAGACGCCTCCGAGGACGGCTTTCCCTGCTATCCATTGTTTGCCAACGATACCAATCTCGACAGTCTGCGCAAAGATGAGCGGTTCATCGCTTTCATGGCGAAGTTGAAGCAGCAGTGGGAGCATTATCAGGCGACGCTTTAGTGCTTTCCCGGGTGGGACAGTGGATATGCTTACGCGAAATCAGGGCGCAAAGATGATGCGCGTAAGTTGCTCGCCGAACTCAAAGAGTGCGTCGCGTCGGGTTTCCACAGTGAAGATAGAGGAACGGTGAACCGCTATGGCGCTTATTGGAGCCACTGAACTGAAACGTAAATTGATGATCGCGGTTGACGGTGAACCTTACCTGGTCCTCGACGTTTTCTTTGCTTCGCCCACGGCCCGCGGCGGCGCGACGATGGTGCGCACACGTCTGCGTCACGTATTGACGGGTGCGGTTATGGAAAAGAGTTTCCGTTCGAGTGAGAAGTTTGCAGAGCCGGATATCGAGACGGTGCCTGCCTCCTTTCTTTACCACGATGCCGAAGGGTGTCATTTCATGGATGAGAAGAGCTTCGAGCAGTTTGTTTTCTCAAATGAAAACGTCGGCAGCGATCGCGGCTATCTCAAGGATGGTGTGTCACTCCAGGTTTTGAAATACAACGGC
>QHXE01000670.1 GCA_003222835.1 Acidobacteriota bacterium
TGGCGTTGCTTCTTGCAACATAACCGTGCTGAGCTACGGGCCCACTGGTTTTTTCGGCTGGGGCTTGGACGGGTATTAACATTTCCGGGATTCTATGCTGTTCGGCTAAAGTCTTAAGATGGATATCAGGAACGGACGTTTCGGGGCCGGTAGTTCAGCCTGGTATACTGACGAACGTCAGGCCGTAGAACGTTCGGTTCGCATAGGCGTTCCGCCTGGGATGACCGAAAGGCCGCGGGTTCAAATCCCGCCCGGTCCACCAAAGACCCAGGATCTTACGCGGCGTCTCGCGAGAAAATGGTACACCCGGGGGGGTCTAGAATAGTTAACAAAAAAGAAAACTAAAGAAAAAAAGAATCCAAGGCTTCGGCGGTAGGATTTGACTCGGGAAACTGCGGAGTGGGTACGTTAAACTCGCACCCGGCTAAGTTAGGGACGCAGTCGAAGCCTACCATAATTGGGCTGGTAACGATCAAGTCCCCGAGAAGGTGGAAGGACTGATAATGATACTTCGAATTGAGCTTTCACGGCGATATGAAGCCCGACCCAGATCGTTGCCGTTGCTTCTGTAACTGTAGGGGAAAGAGGTGAAGGGACTGTGTACCTGAGGTGTCACCACCTAGGCGCGGTTAGCAAGAAAGAGACTTTACTAACGATCCAACATACATGAGAGAACTGAGGAAAGGCAGAATCGTCAACAGAAGAACCTTCATCGACTTCGACGACTGCTGTCTCTGCTCAAGCGTCTGACACCACCTCAACTGTGGTGGTTGAAGAATTGAAGAAAGAGTTTGAGCAGTACAATCAGCACAATGTACCAAGAGACAAGAAGAAAGCGGAGGATCATATCCCACGTCGAACCAAGACACCCAACAAGAAAGCTTACCAGCGTAGTCGCGGGAGGAACAAACGGTGACACTAGCCTGCCCCCGCCACGCTTAATTTCGAGACTGAAGCCAGCCATCCTTCAGTGAAGATAACATGCAAGAACTATCAGTAAAGATTCGGTTATCATAGGCACTGGGCACTAGCACGATTGGTCGAAGTTTCAAATCGGCCATACGGAACAAGTTCTATTTCCGAATGCTTCTTCGTTCTAGCTCGTCCATTCCAAGGCGCAAGGCCTGACGAATGATCGAGCTTTGGTCAGGATCGTCCGCCTTTGAAAGGGCTGCTTCCTGTCTTGCTCTCGCGAGTAGGGTTTTGATCCTGTCGTCATCTGCCGGTTCGATTCTTATCGTCGTGACTAGCTTCGCTTCAAGAACTGGAATCTGACCAGGCTTAGATCCGGTATGGACCCGAGCTTTCTGTAATGGCTCAGGTTCGACTAGCCCGGCGTCTGCCAGAGTCTCAACGGCTATTACATTCCATGCCTCATCTACCGACAAGCCCGATTCGCGGAGCTGGGTGAACCGGCTCGCCAACGAGTCCTTGATCTGCAAATACGAATACGACCGGATACAAGCCTTAGCTTTCAGATATGTAGACCAGTGAGTTGAACGAACATGCAAATCGATAGCGGAGCGGACACAGATAGAATAGAACTCCTGGCCAATATCAAGAGACTGACAAGGATCGTACTTGATAAGTTGGAAGAAGGGTCCAAGGAAGGATCGCTCGATCCTGCGCAGGCCAGACTCTATGGCAGCATCGCCACGAGATCTCTCTGTCTGTGGCTGGAAGCACGAAGTCCAAGACCAAGACGACGAGTTGGAAGGGATCTTCACGACGAGATAGACCGGCTCTACCGCGAAATGACGCAGGAAAAGGAGGGTGGGTCCTGATCCGAGAAGAGGAGCGGGACGAAGACGAGCTTAGGTCCAGCATAGTCGAGCAGCTTGAGCAAAGCCTCGAAATGTCTCGCGCGATGATGACGAACCTCAAGTTGGACCCAAGAAGCCGCGAACGATGGACGCAACTTCACACCAACACATCTCAAGTCCTCAACCAGGTATTGAAAGACAAGCAGTACAGAGAATGGGAGAAACGGCTCAAGGATCTAGAAGCCTCAGGCCACATCCCACGAAAGACAGGGCGATAGATCAGCCATGCCAGAATCGGTTCGCGGAAGAATAGACCGCTATCACAGAGACCTCGAGAACGAGCACGAAAGAGAGGAAGCAGGCAAGAGACCGCTCACTGAAGAGACTGATGTGGTCGAATTCTTCAAGCGGTTAGGGTTCCGACCGACTGCCTATCAGGAAAAGCTGCTCCGGGACAAGAGCAAGCTCATCCTAGCCCGATGGTCCAGGCAGAGCGGGAAGAGTCTCGTCATGGCCGGAGTCGTGTTATTCAACGCTCTAACACAGAGAGGATTCAGGGCCGCCATAGTCGCGCCGAGCCTCCGGCAGAGCAGGAAACTGATTGACAAGATCGACCGGCTTATCCCGCGCCTAGGAATCGACGTTCTTGAGGGTCTGCCTCGGAAGGGAAAGCTCGCGTTTCGAAACGGGTCTGTGATTGAGGCCTTGCCGAATAGTCCGGACACGATCAGGGGAGAGACGTTGAACATGGTTGTGGCGGACGAGTTTGCATACATCGAACACGACAAGGAATTGTATGATGCCATCATCTTCACACTGAGTACTACGAACGGCCCGTTCTTCGCAACTAGCACTCCTGGGTCCCGTGACACCCTATTCTACGACATGGCCACGGACGACGACATCTTCGGCGACTTCTCACGCCACCATGTCAGCTACAGAGAAGCGTTGAAGCCGGCTGGACCCATCGATCCAGAATTTCTTGAGAGGATCAGGAAACAGTACCAGACGGACCCGGGACGGTGGACGCGGGAGATGGAGGCG
>QHXE01000068.1 GCA_003222835.1 Acidobacteriota bacterium
AAAATCAAAAGAAGCGAAACTAGATTGGGGCCGGGTGGTAATGGTGGTGTTCGTGGATGTCTGAGCTAGAGCTAGGGCAACAGAAAAAACACACAGAATCAAAACTGCTGGAATCTTCATTTTCACGTTTTCGTCTCCTTTAGTGAAGCTTGGCCGTCACCCATCGCGATGCGAAACTGCCTCTACTCAAGCGTTACAAGTTACTGGCCGATGTAGACGTTGTCGAACAGCGTGTCTACGATTACGGTACGGGCTCGGTGTCGCCAGGCAGCAAGTTGCCGCAGCTGACGATCGGGACACCGCCAAGGTTCGCACTCCCGGTTATGACCGACTTCGAATCACAGAAGAGATCCGTCTTGTTACCACCAACTAGGGTCAGAGGATTGCTTGTTGCCACAGAAATGGTGGACAGGTTGGCTGCAACCAAGCCACTGTGACCGCTCCCTGTAATGCTTGAACCGGCCAAGCTCGCATGAGAGTTGTTGCTCACGAAGACGCCTTGGCCTTGGCTGCCCGAGATGATTAGGTTGGCGCCGGCGCTCAGCGTGCTGCCGTCGGAAACGGACACGCCCGCAGTGTTCCCACCCCAGGGCTGGCCGGGATTGGTGATGCGGAGCTTGGTGTCGCCCAGGTTGAGCAAGGAGCCACTTCCAACCGAAACGCCGTTGAAGTTAGTCCCGGCGGGACTCTCGATGACCACATCATTTGGCATGACAATGGGAAAGTAGGAGTTGAAGCTTTGTATATCGACGCTCCCGCTTTTCGAGATGTCGATGCCGTGCTGCATGTTGCGAATGGTGGTGTTTTGCATGGTGACATGTCCCGAGGCGACAAACAGGCCCACATGCCAGGGCGCCCCTGTTGAGTTCTCAAACAGGCAGCTCTCGATGTGCACGTCGGAGATGTCGACGACGCCAACCGTGGCAAACCCGGGGTCGCGGGCGGTCACGCGCGCGAGCGACACCTGGCTGCTCTCAAAGACAAAGATCCCAAACGCGCTGGCGCCGTCGACGGTCAGGTTGCGGAGCTGGACATCGATACTGTTCCGACCAATCCCGATGTCCCCCACTGCGGATGCCCCGGAGTGAATGGCGAACCCATCGATGGTGATGCTGCGCGAAGCCTCGATCAATAAGACATTTATAACGAGGCCGTTGCCTGGATCCTTGCTGGGCTGCTGTAGGGTGGCACCCGGCAGGCCTTTCAGGGTGAGGCCGTCGAATCCGTTGACTTGGACGAATTCGGTACAGGTCCCCTTCACCAAAACGGTGGCCGGGGAGTGCTTGCCCAGTCTGGAGAGGGTGCTATTGAGAGACTGGCCCTGGTCGCAATTCACGACGACTGGATCATCCATAACACCGCTGCCTGTGACGGTCTGGGCATTCGCGCCCAGAGCGGCCAAACCAGCCATGACCAATAGAATGCAGATGCGCTTCATAGTAAGCCTCCTGATGGATTCAGACTTTTGAACGTGGACCCCTAAGGAGCCCGCTCTCGCGGCACAAGCGACAAGGAACGACATTGCTCAAACGACGCAGATTGTCGTCTCGGGCGATGACAAGAATGCGCGTTGCAATTTGTCTTGCACTTCCAACCGATGATTTGCGCCGCTTACTTTCAATGAGAACTCCTTCACCACTAAATTCGGGAGAATTGGGCGACCGCGGCAATGACGGTTGCTGTTTTCTGCAATCGCCCAGAACTCGAACTCCCGTTTGAGCCGTCGCTTGGTTGATTCTTCTTTGGAAGCAGCAACTGGCTCCTTACTGGTTCGCACCACGGATAAACACGTACTCAGTGGCGCCCGTGCCTCCAGGACCGCCGTTGGGGAGACTGAGCGAAGTCCTCAAGTGGAAGCCCGCATTAAGCGCATCCGCCATGACCTGGGAGCAATCACTCGGATTTACAATACGATGGGGCGGCCCGTTTGAGTCAGGTTAAACGACCCCAGGTTTGAGGACTGTAATGGCACGTTGGGTATCAAAGCGCAGTGAAAGACGAACACATTGGTGTCACCACTTGCGCCTTCACCGGCCTGGTGGCAAGTTGCGTGCCGACCAGTGCCGTAACGAGCACGATTACAGTACCGAGTACGAATGACAATCTACGGAATCTACCGACGTTTCTCATAGTGAACCTCCTCGTGTTTTCTGGGACTGAAGTCTGATCCCGCGGTGAAGCCTACGGAGCATTCTCGAGCGTGGCAAGCGACAAGGAACGACACGCGGCTTTGGCGTCTCTTGTCGTCCTCGCTAGACCTGGTTGAAGCAGGTATTCTCCAATGCGAATTCGTACTCGCAGGACACAGACGACATGGCAAGTCCTGTCCTCAGGAGAACAAATTTCCGCTTCCCGTAGTTCTTGAACGCATTCAGCGAGCCGTCCTGACGGTGACGGATTTGATTCCGGGCGTTCCTCCTCAGAATGAATCACCGTGACATGACGCCGAGACCCTTCAGAGAAGATTTGAGGTGGCTCGATCTTGCGAGAATGAGGTTCGTGATTTCGCGTCTTTCCCAGCGCTGGACTGTGCGGACGGTTCGCTTAAGGTGAGAAGCGATCTCCTTCCAGGAATCCAGACGATCGTTGGCCTCGGGATTTGCAAGAACGGGGACGCCATGGCTTTCTCGGCTTAGACGCCGGGGCTCCCTGATACTCTTCTGACCCAGATCTCCTGGCCGGAAGAGTGGATGATGGTGTGTTGTCCGCATGGCTCGCATCAGTTTCTCTCTCTTTCGCACCTGCGCTTGCTCGTAGGCAGAGTCAGCCCTGGACCAGAAGCCTCGTTTTTGAGCCGCTCGATCACGAGTTCCAGCTCCCTGTGATTCTCAGTAATCTCATCGGAAACGCGCGACCGTTGCTTCTGCCATGCGTCGATTTCCTTCTTGTTCCTTCTTGCAAGCACTGACGGAGCTCGCCCTCTCGTGCACGTGGCGGTGGATGGGCAAACCCTCACGCTTTTCCCAGCGTTGCACTGTGCGCACATTTCGATTCAGGTAGGCCGCGATTTCTTTCCATGAATCCAACGGGGCTCTTTCTTGCTCGAGCTGCAACGATGTTTGCCCCATGTTCCCTTCGCTTTCGTTGGACATTCTGGAATCTCCACGGCGCAGCGCCACACAATTCAGGCCCAAGTACTCGTGTCGACCTCGTCTTCAATCAACTCACACGACGTCGGCTCGGCCGCGTTAGCCGCGTCCAAAAACCGGGCTTTTCCGCGCTTCCGGATTCCTTTGCGAAAGCGCAAACATGCAGGTAGCGCCCGTGGGCCCAAAGCGCCGCGCCGGAAACGCCGGAACCAGTGAACCGGACATCTTTTCCCAATCCTACGGCTCTGTCCGAAAAGCTGGGGGCCAGACCGATGCCTCCTACAAACGTAGACAACTCTTCCGTGCTCGCGCGTCCTTGCTCCTCCGGCGCCGCATCAAGCGCATCCAAAGCGTAGCTGCGCACCAGCTTCTCGAAGAACTTATGCATTACCTCGGCGTTATCGAAAAGGTCTAATCCAAGCACGCGGCCCGAGATCGCAAACGCTACCCCGCACTGCTCTTTCTCGCAGCTAAACGCCCGAACGAATTCTTCTACCCCTCTAGCGTGATGATCAAAGAGAGCCGACATGGCCTGCGTCGGTGATGCTGTTTTCAGTCGCGCGGCCTTGGCCGCCAGTTCTTCCCACACCGCACCCTGATCTGAAGAGCGCGAGCCACTCGACCGAATGGATCGGGTGACCTGCGAAGCT
Organism: Acidobacteriota bacterium; assembly: GCA_003222835.1. The sequence goes on from QHXE01000068.1 coordinate 3,740, forward strand.
CGCGGCCCACGCGCCCCGGAGTACATCATGTGACCGGCTGTCTTCAGGTCCACGCTGGCCGAGCACCAGCGGCCCGCCTCGACACAAGATACCGGGATGGCCATCGTATGCTTGGCGGGCACAAGGATAGTCAGATTTAGAACGCGGTTCTGCTTGGCTCCGACGAGTTCCTCTCCGTCAACCAACAGAACCGGCAATTCCGCGGTGTTGGTAATGCTCAACTCCGGAACGGACCCGCCGCCGGAAAGCTCCGTCACCCGGACTTTGCCCTGGGCGATTCCGTCCTCCAGAAGCAAATAGTCGAGCGGCTGTGAAACGTTTCGGCGAATCAACGGAAATAACTTGAGGTTGCGAGTTTGCGAAGCTTGACCAATTTCGATGCGCGCGAATTCTTCCTGAAGGGTCCACACCTGCTTGCACCTCTTTCGGATGTTCAGGCACACCCGACTAGAGGCACGTCGCAGGCCAAATCAGACACTCGCAAAATCAATAACTTGCGAAAAAAATCGACACTGAGTCGACAACTTAGGTTTACGCGGCGTCAACCTGGGTTGTCAGATTGTCCGGAGACGAACTTGTTTACTGCCTGCTTGGATACGCCCAGCATGGCCGCAGCCTCGGATTGATTCCCCTTGCAAGCAGCCAGCGCGCGCAGGAAGAGTTGCTTGCGGGCTTGGTTGAGATAATCCTCGACAGAGAACCCTTGCCTTGGTTCCGGCAGGGCCGCAAACATATCTTTAGCTTGCTGATTGTCGGTGATCAGCAGATCCTCGCCTCGGATAACCTCGTCGCGGGCGTACAGAACTGATCTTTCCAGCACGTGGGCAAGCTCACGGACGTTGCCCGGCCAGTGATAGCGCTCCAGACGCATCAGCGCATCCGTACCCAGTCTCCGCGGCTTGTGGCGCCGCTGATTGATCTCGCGGAGAAGGGTCAGCGCCAAATTCGCAATCTCATGGCGACGCTCGCGTAGCGGAGGCAATCTGATGGAGACGACGTCAAGCCTGAAATATAGGTCTTCGCGAAATCTTCCCGCGGACACTTCTTTCCGCAGGTCACGGTTGCTGGCCGCGATGATCCGCACATCCACGTGTCGCGGGGCTGTGGTTCCCATCCGCTGTACAACGCCATCCTGGAGGACACGCAACAACTTGCCTTGCACTTCAAGAGTCAGCTCAGCGATTTCATCAAGAAATAGCGTGCTGCCGTCCGCGCTCTCGAATATTCCTTTGTGATCGGTACTCGCGTCGGTAAACGCCCCTTTGACATGTCCGAACAAATAGCTCTCCGCCAGCGTCATGGGAATTGCGGCACAATTAATGACCACCATGCCTTTTGGAAATCGGGGGCTAAGCCGATGAATCAACTTTGCGAACTCCTCCTTGCCAGTTCCTGTTTCCCCTTGCAGTAAAACTGGAAGATGACTGTCAGCCGCGATCGCGGCTTGCTCGACGGCGTGTCGAAGCGTTGCCGATCCGACGTAAATGCCTAACTCTAGAAGGACTTCGTCCAGTCCAGGAAGCTGCAGTGGTGCGCTTTCCTTTGCTGTTGGCTCGTCCGGCGAGCCCATAATAATTTCGTATTCACCAGTCTCTGTGGGACTCTCCTCCCGTCGCGTTTCCTTTGGTTTGGAGGGGCTTTCCGGTAGAATCCGCGGACCGCGCGCCCCCGACAAGGATGACGTCGGCACCCCGCTTAGCTGCGTCATCGTCGGCAAAGCCAAGTCTCGGATGTTCTCCCAATCGCTTGACTCCAGTTGCACCTCTCGGACGTTCGCTTTTCCAAAAAGTGGCCGCGCAGGTGTCCCGACCTGAAGGAATTTTGCGGGCAGGACTCCCGTGGCGGCGAGGAGAAACCAAGCAGCCCGCATTTCCGCGGTACCACTGGAAACACACACATAACTCTGGCCTCCCCGCATCCGCCACGCCAGGGCTAACTTCTGCACAATCGCTCGGAGCAGTCCGATCAACACCCTGTAATTCCTGGGGTCTGAAATAGGGAGCTCATGCAAAGTAATTCGGCAATCCGGATACCGTTGCAAAGCTTCCGCTTCGGTTTCCTGTGCGTTCTTTCGTGTGTGCGGTGTGTAAAACAAAAAAATGCGGTCAAACTTCTTCGCGCTGAGGATCGACAGAATCGGTCCAGGAAATTGCTCCTCCGCGAGTTCCCCCGGTGCAAAAGGATCCTTCGGATCCACGAACGCGAACAGCAAATTAAGCTTGGATTGCGCTTCCGAGGTTTGCGCGTGATGGCGAGATTCTTCCTCTGGAGCCTCGGCGGACTTAGCCTGAATCGCTGACAGCGCTTGATGCGCCGGCTTTTTTCCACCTAGAATTCGCTGAAGAAAGGAAGCCATCTTCTTGCTGCTTTCTGCACGCATTATAGTCTTTCCTTTGGATATATTCCCTAGGCCACATCGGTCATTATCGGCGCTAAGCGGCTCGACCAATTACAGGAGAAGTTAGCCGCTGTGGAAGTGCAGCTGACCGAAGATGAGCTAAAGTTGCTCGACAGGTGAGCGCTCTCCCGCCCGAATATCCCGGTTGGATGCTCGCCACTCACGGCGCTGACCGTTTGGGAGTGCTTGACCGTCCTGTTTGGGACGCTATGCGTCAGTCTGCGAGCACGGGATAGCATTGCGCAGAGAGACTAGTCCTTTGTATTGACTGGTCTCGCGAAAATCTGGGTGCAATTGCGGTGCGTTAAGACATCCCGAGGATTCCCTAGCCTGGCTAGCCCAGCGTTTCCCATTTCCCAGTCTCTAGATCTTTGATTTCCAGTTTTCCCCCTTCAGTTTTTGCCTCCGTCTCAAAGATGTTGATTCCGGTATATCCCCCGTCAGCCGGGCGCTCTCTGAGCCACCCCGTCCCATCACACAAGAGTTGGCATTTCTCAAAAAACATGGCCTGTCCGTTCCGATGTCCTTTGCCGATCAAACGTGGAAATCGTACAAGTGTACTTTACATCTCGGGTTACCACACTCGCCGACATGAACATATTCCGTCCCGCGTCATGGACAGATGCATAGGGCGGTCTGCGGTGACGAGTAGTTCGTTTGTTTCTGTAGTGCCATCTCGTAGCCACTTCTCTCAGGCTCCAAGATTCTCGCCTTCTTGGCGCCCCCTGCCCACTACCCAAAAACCTGGTCCGTCCCCCTCACCTGGCGCATCGAAGCGTTTTGAGCGCGCACCAAACGAGTTTTCTGTTGCAGTAGGTCAGCGGTGCCTCTTTGCCGGTGGTTCAGCCTGCAATTGCGCGAGGTCATACTTGGTCATATCCGGCGTGTCTTTCGCTTCCACCCAAGTTGTATACCCCGAGTCGAACTCCCCTACGTCATGTTCCATTAGCAATAACTTGGGGGGCCCTTCCTTTCTAGCCCGAAAAGAAGGGACAACGATTTGCATGTAGTATTCTTCGCCATCTTCTGCATGCAGCGAGTATTGATCCCCCGTCTGCCACAACCGGAAATGATACTCACCGGGAGGAAGCGTGAAGTTCAGCTTTTGTCCTTTTCGAGCTTTCCCAATTGGCACCGACCCGCACCAGAGAGTCAGCGATGGGCCCAACCATATGTGGGGGTAGTACACTATCACCGAGGCGTCTCCGTGCTTCCTTACCACTGGCGCCGGCTGTGCGGCCTCCACTGCGGAACGATCCAGCAAGGTATCCCCGTTCATCACCGCCGTGAATACTGCTCCTCTCGGGAGAGTCTCTTCTTTCAACGCGAGTAATAAGAGCGTCCCGCCACTGTTCGGAAGAATTGGCTCTGCCCATTCAACCGCCGCGTTTGTAACCGCTTCCTTGGGCGCGTCTTGCGCTTGCAGCACCTGCTTTTGCTGGTCAATCAGCATTACCGAATCCAATCGCAGTTTTAGCCCGCCTCCGTGCCAGTACATGGAAACTTCTTGGCCAGGCTTATATACCTCTGTAATCTCTGTAATCGTCGCCGACGCGGGAGCCTTGTTCGCGATGACCACCAGGTTGTCCAACTGCACGGGGCCGAGGACCTGAAGTTTGACAGAAGCGCCCGCTTTGGCGGTCCTTATCGAAATCGGTTCCATCAAGAACAGCCGCACCGCTGTTCCTTTCGGCAGCCGGATCTTGATTGCGGGAATCTCCGTCGCTCCGGAGGTCCCTGCCTCTGCTTTTGTTGCAGGCTGCGGCTGCTCCTGCGCCAGACCGTAAGAAACGGCGAGTAACACCATTCCGAATAGCTCTAGGCTTATTTTCCACGTCGTTTTCATATGCTACTTTATACATCCAAAATGCCAGCAACGATGGGAAGCTGCCGAGGAGTCACTCAAGAAGTCCGTTTCGCTTTTTGACCCACAAATTGAGAAGGCAATGAAATCGGAGAACGAATTCAGCCGCACGGAACATGCCGGGAACTTGCTCGGGTCGAAGACAAGAAGTCTCGCGTACCTAGGGATTGTATATCTGCGTGAAGGGCGTACCGCCGAGGCCCTGAGAACGGGAGAACTGGCCTACGACGAAGCGACACAACCGCACGTATCGTCTACGTTCGTGAACGAAGTTGTGAAGGTAGGCCGCTCGATTGTACAGGTCAGTGGGGACGAAGGCGCCATCACAAAGTGGTCACAACGCAGTCAGCGCCAGGAGTAGCGCTGCCCGGATATCAAGTGAGACTTGGATTGGTCTCATTGAGGCCGAGCGTTACATTGAGTTCGAAACGAGGTAAAGGGTACCGCCTGAGGTCGTTGAAAACAAAAACCTATGACTTCACGACCACGGTAGCGGCTAGGGTCTCGACGGAACATCTTGTGGGCAGGTTGACTGAGGAAGACATCGTGCCCTGAGTTGCGAAGCGAAGGGCGCGTCCATGATCGAACGCATGAGGAACACAATCGGTATCGTGGGAATCGCGTTTGGTCCCGATCGCGGTGGTTTTCACCTTCGCAGCGTTGAGCGGGCTGGCAGGCACTCATAAGCCTTATCAGGAATGGCTGACAGCGAGGCTGCCCTGGACGCGTGGGCAGATCGAGTATCTTTTTATTATCAATGCTGGGATCTATTTGCTGCTGGAGGTGATTTGCGAGCGGTTCCCAGTGTCCCAAATGCGTTCAGCGGGCAAGGCCTTTCGATTTGCAATACCTGGACACGTGCTGACCTCGCTGTTCTTCCTCGGGCTGGCCGCGACGGAACGGTGGGAAGATCAATTAAACAATCTCTTGATGCAGAGAGAGGCGCGCGTGTTTGAAATGCTATTGCCGGCAGCGGCGCTGGTATTTGTCTATGGAAGCATCCGGAAGCAGATGAAGAATTATTTCATTGTGGGAATGATATTTCTGGCGATCGGGCCGGTGCGGCTGCAACAAGACATTTTCAAGCAGAGGTCGCGCTGGCCGATCCTGCTGCTGATTCTGGGATCCTTGCTGATGGTGAGCGCGACGCGCTATTCAGCTATCAAAATGGCCCTGGCGCGGATGGTCCGGCGCGGGGGCTGAGGATCTCGCAGAAGTGACTCAGCGTCGGGCTCATCCACCATTGCGTTCAAGGATGCGCCACTTGGACGAGTCAACTAACAGCACATGTCTGGCAACTCTGACGTAACGCGGTTAGGTTAGGAAAGGGTTGCTGACATTACCAGGCACTAGCGCCAAGACGTGATAAATTCGGCTTCGTGCTGCTCAGTCTCCACGACAGACGGTGGGCAGTTCTTGTTTGAATGTGTCTCTACCTCACTCAAACGAACTGATTCGCAGTTCTGGCACCGCGGAGGGAGGCTGAAAAATGACAGTTTGGGACACTTCGCACGATATCGTGACCTCCTCGTTTGGTCTCCGGAAGTCGATGACGACGACCAATACGAAGACCAACACAAAGCGATCGAAGAAAGCCTGGTTGCCGACTTTAGCGTGCATTACCCACCCTCATCGCAGGAGGATGTTGCTTGGTTCAGAAATGCCCTGGAGCACGAACAACGAGAGTTTTTTGCTGCGTTCGTTTTTCAGAAATCACGCGGAGTTCCGGAGGTTCTCTACGAAACAATGATACGCGCCGCCGTGTACGAGCGCGACCCAAGCAAGAACCGTGCATTTGTGGAGCCATACGTTGCAACCTTCGGACTGCGCCGCGTGAGCGAAACGTTGCTTGAGCGGTTCGAAAACGGGTCAGATCAGGAGAAAGCAGGCGTAGTGCAGGCCATGTATCACGCAGGTCTAATAGGAGTGAGAGATTCTTACTGGCGCCGGCCGGATTCGGACGCAGTGTTCAAATTGGTGGGAGATCTCTGGATGCGCCAGCGTTGTCTCCTACTGCGGGAATTCGTGAGTAATCCGAGCGTATTGGTGCGCCAACGCATTATCCCCCATCTAGATCTGACGAACGTGTCGTCTTACCCTGACGAGTTTAAGCCACTCGTGCCGCAAGCAATTCAAATCGCAAGGAATCATACGGACGGTTACATCCGCCATCGTGTTGAAATACAAATGGGCTCCAACGAAACACAGCTCTTCTCTCCGTTGCCTGCAATGGATCGATCGGATACTGAAGATCTGCCAGAAGGTGGAACTCAGGAGTCGATCGGGAGAGCGACAAGAAGCATGATACCACGCCTCAAATCGTTCATTACTCGTTTGCGGCGATGGGGCCCCTGACAGGTTTGGCCCTTCGACCTCAGGATTTGCTGTAGTCGCAAAAGCTGATGCGCCAGGGCTGGATGTGCGTAGACAAGACATGGTCAGGGCATTTTGACAATTTTGGAAAATCCGAGGAGCGACTACACTAAGGATTTGCGAAAAGATAAGGTTGAAGTCGGAATTTACGGATACCGATGATCCCTCCGAGGGAACACTTCAGCGGCTGCCTCGTCGGCCAATGTTTGGGTGACGCACTCGGATTTCAAGTGGAAGGATCCCCGCCAGATACCTGCAGCCAATATGTGAGAGGAGAGCTTGGATCTTTCCAAAGAGGGGGACCATTTCCTAAGCGCAGGGCAGCGCCTGTCGGTCAATACACCGACGATTCCCAGTTGGCGCGCGAGCTAATGCAAAGTTACGCTGCACATGGACAGCTTAAACCAGATGACTACGCGGGCCGAATTGCAGCTATCTTTGCGGAATCTCGAATCGTGGGACGCGGCCTCGCAACAGAGACGGCGGCCCAGCGACTCATTCAGGGGGTACCATGGGACGAAGCGGGTGTGCCGGCTCCGTCGGCGGGAAATGGCAGCGCCATGCGGGCAGGCCCCGTAGGGCTTCTCTACGGGGACGATCTCCCAGAGATGATCCGAGTCGCGCATGACCAGGGTCGCATCACGCACAAGGACAATCGTTGTTCGGCGGGTGCGATCGCCATTGCAGGTGCGGTCGCTCTGGCGTCGCGCCCCGGCGAAGTGCATGTTGAATCTTGGGTTCGCCAGCTGAGCGAATGGATTGTGCCAATGGATAAGTCTTTCGCTCAGGACCTCCTGGGTTTAGTTCACTGGGTGGGGTTGCCACCTGCGGAAGCTGTGCAGTTGATTTCCCGCTGCGGCCCTCCTGACTTTGAGGACGATTGGAAGTGGATTTCGCCCTTCGTCGTTCCCAGCGTGCTTTGGAGTCTCTACTCCTTCTTCCGAACGCCGAAAGATTACTGGACGACAATTGGCACCGCGATTGAGGTTGGCGGCGACGTTGATACGACGGCCGCTATGGCCGGTGCCATCAGCGGCGCACACCTCGGTCTCGAGCGGCTGCCGATCGCTGCGGCACACCAGTTGACCGATCAAGGTACCTGGGGATTCGCGGCCCTAGTTGAATTGGCCCATCGCTGCCACACCCTGAAGATCGCACCCCAGAACCGCTTTGCGAAACCTCGGGACGGCATGTAGAAAATAACTGTCGCGAACGGGATTTGCAAGCCGGTCCTACCAAAGCGGTCCAGAATATAACAATGTTACAGTATCACAATGTTATATAGAATCGAAAACTTACCACCGTGAAGGGCAAAGGCAACTCGAAATAAGGGTTGGAGGGACTACGAACGCCAGGGTAGGCGTCAACAACCTGCCCGAGGATTCCTTCGCTTTCTTCAAGGTGCGGGCACAGAGGCATTCGTTGCCGAAGACGTGGAGTTCCCCCCAACCGCCTGCGCCACCTGTCTCTGGCGAATTGATACTCGTTACTGCCGCTGCAAAGCAATTATCTGCCGGCCAAGCCGCCAAGGGACAACCTGAGTTTCCCGAGGCACTTGTCCAAGATTTGCCGTCGTTGAGGAGCCACTATTCCTTCTGCACTGCATCCGCGGTGCAGGAGGGCAGAATGCAACGTGGAAGTTTGATCAGAAAGAATCGCAAACAGGGTCCTGATGTCTGGCAGTTTCGGTGGTCGGAAAAAGGTCCGGAAGGCAGACGAATCTACCGTAAGAGAGTTATCGGAACACTGGAGCAATATCCCTCTGAAGATGCTGCCCGCCGCGCGGTTGTTGGCCTCGTCTCGGAAATCAATTCGAGCGATCGGAGATGCGACTACATGACAACCAGCATCGGGGATCCCCCTGTGTTCTGAGCAGTCAAGCAGTCTACGGCATGCCGTCACAACGCCGTGAATCAACGAGCGTCTTCGGTTTGGGGAAGTGCTCATGCAGGATTCGTTGCAGTGCGCCTCGTGCGGTAGAAACCTCCCACCACAACAAACAAAAGTAGCGCGGTCAGCGCGACCGCAACAAAAGTCCAAATCGAAACAGCGGCCTTCACGCTCGTCACATAATTGGGAACTTCAACAAGACCCCACAGCGGCTCCGAGAGGCGTTCTTGATCAGTCAGTGATGGGTTACGCGTCATCCCGGACTTGCTCCACCTGGCCTTCCCTCAACTTGCGCATTTACTTTCCCGCCCTCGTTAAACTACTCTCGCGTTATCCCAATGGGAGCCCAGGATGCCTCAAGAAAACCTTTCCACCGCCGTCTCTTGAGCCACTTTTTCACCATCGTTGTCGCCTATCTCTTGGTCCTGGTGCTCGTCCGCATGTTCGAATCGCACCTGATCTTCTTCCCGAACTATCCTGGCCGCCTCGACGGCGACTGGCATCCTCGTGGCCTGAATGTGGAAGACGTTTGGCTCACGGCCTCTGACGGTGTCAAGCTCCACGCGTGGTGGATCCCTGGCGACAAGGCGAGATTTACTTTCCTCGCCTTTCAAGGCAACGCCTCCAACATCGCCAACCGCTCACCAATCTATGAATTTCTCCGCAGCACACATGCAAACGTATTTGCCCTGGAATACCGCGGTTACGGTCACAGCGAAGGGAAGCCGAGCGAAGCTGGCGTCTACCGCGATGCCGAAGCGGCCTACGAATACCTTGTGAACACAAAAGGCACCGACCCCAAAGCGATCATTTGCTTCGGACAATCCTTCGGCACCGCTGTGGCCACTCACTTGGCAGCCCACCGCCAGGTCGCTGGTGTCGTGCTTGAGGCCCCGTTCCCATCCGCTTCTCGAGTCGCCCGCAAGGTTTTTTGGTTTCTCCCGGGCGTCAGCCTTCTTGTGCATGGGCAGCTCGATACGCAAGCATGGCTAAAGGAAATCCGCGCTCCCGTTCTGATCGTCCACTGCAGTCAGGATCCCGTTATTCCTTTTCAATTCGGACAGGAAGTATATGACGCAGCCCTTCCTCCCAAACACTTCCTTCAAATCAACGGTTACTGCCACGAAGAGTCCTCCGTCATCGCCCCAACTCAATACCGCACTGCTCTGCAGGAGTTCCTGGCTAGAGTTTGGCAGGCCGGCGTCTCAGCTCCACAAAGAAGTGACGTGCGCTAAGGGACGGTTTGGAACTATTCTCGGCCAGCCCAGTTCGAGGATACCGCCATTGATCTCCGCGAAAGCGTTTCTGGACTACGACGGACGCAAGTCTCGGGAGCCAGCACAACTCCTGATAGTCGCATTATCGGAGGCTTTGTGTGATAGGAGGCGTTGTCGTGGATGAGAATCGCACCTTGCCGCTGATAGCGCCGCGCCAAGTTTTGCAGAAAGGCCAAGTAGGTTTCGGCATTGAATACGCAGTCCCGCAGATAATGAAACCGTACCTTCCGCAACTCGATGGCGCCG
>QHXE01000671.1 GCA_003222835.1 Acidobacteriota bacterium
TCTTATGGTCGAACTGGATGAACACCAATTGCCTGCAAGGTTGAAATCGCTTTGTCGGCATCCGCTCCGAAGACCTGCGCCAGCTCTTCTTTCCCATACCTCTCCTTGTTTCGCTCGAGCTTCCTAATCCAGTGCATCAAATGCGAGAACTCCGTTTGGAGTACAGTTTCCTTTCGATTTTTCGACAGGTCCCTGTGCGCTTCCTGTATTGAGGCGATGGTCATGAATTCTTCCCTGTCAGGGTGCTTCTGCAACCAAAGGGACTGGATGTGCAACGCTTTCTTGAGTAGGTCTATCAAATCGCGTGGAGTAACTACACCACGACCATCTGCAAGGAGAGAGAATATCCAATCAAATGCCTGTTGTCTGACGTACTTGAACGCGAACAGCTGTTGAAAATTCCCGCGCGCGTAATCCACGTCATTCACTCTCTTCGGATCAAGCCCGTACTTCTCCTTCAGCCAGGGATTAGATGCCAATCTTTTCATAATCATTACGCATAACGAATCCGAGGTCCACTTCAGATTCGGTGCAGACCGAGCCGTGATGTGCGACATCGCGGCAAGAGGCTCCTCTGTATCAGAGCTAATCGCCTCAAGGATATCGTCGCGCAGAAAGATTTTAAGCCGGTACGTGGTTAGACGTGAAGGCGTAAAGCACCTGCAGCAAAGCTCGCAACGCCCTAGCTTCTTCAGCATAGCGCCGCTTAAAGACCACGTCGAGATGATCGAGGATCACCCAAATATTGTAACCACTTGATTTCGACAGCGCGGCAAGTGCATCTATGCATGGCACCGTATCCATCTTCGACAGATCGGGTACGACGATCTCCTCGTAGCCTTTACTTATTTTTTCGCGGATATGCACCCCGAAAATCACCTGGCTCTTTTCAGTGTCCCAGGCAGCTTGCACGCCTTCGATAGCCGCGATGGTGAAAGCACAAATCAGCTTCAGCAGCTTCGTTGGAGATGCGATGCGTCCGACATCGAGCAGCCCGAGATTTTTGTACAGCTTTTGAAAATCTCTTAACTCAGCCTCATGAGGCGCGAATATCTGCGCTCCGGATCAGGTAAAGAGAGACACACCTTTGATGCCGCCCACATTAACCGGGATGATTGAATTCAACGGCAATCACGAAGAAAACGGCGCGAAATATGGTTTCTATCCAGTTCGCATGACGCGCATACATGCAGATGGGACCCCTGGAAGCGTGGTTGGCCCTCGGGCGCCTCCTTGAGCATGGCCAAGAATATGAACTTCCAGGCAACATCGCTTATCAGCTCGTTTCGGACAAAAGCGCCGTCTTTCTGTTTGAAGGGAAGACGAAAGAGGACATCAAATTCATGGAGGAAGCCAAGCGCTGCGGATTCGAGGTGAACACCCCGGCGCCTAAACCGGCGCCAGTCGATGATCGCCCTTGGCTCAAGCGGAAAAGTTCCTGGATGTGTCCCGTGCTAAACGAAACACCACCGCCCGGGACCGCGTAAAGGATTTTCGGTCATGCGGCACCTGATGTTTCAGTCGTGCTGGCCCGACGCCGCAAAGACCAGCTTAATTTGATATGGAAGTGATTCACGACTCCGCCTTCTGGCGTGATCTTTCCCGGGCGCGGGGGCGCCCTGCTGAAAAGAACGGCGGCGCCGAGTATCGCGTCGAGAAAACCGATTCAGGCTTCGCTGTTAGCGGCCCGGCATTGGGTAAGCCATCGTTTTTCAAGAGTGAAGATAAAGCACTGAGTTTGGCACGCCACATCATTGGCCCTAAAGGAGGCAGTATTGTTCGCATTGCTGGCAATGGCAAAACAACCCGCCAACGCGTGCCGGCGAAACTCGATTACACGCCCGCCGGCGGCAATCAGCGGGATGCCGAACTGGAGGAATACGATGGCAAATTTCCATTGCCGGTGCCAGACGAAGCAGCACGCCAGGCACTCCTTGAATTCATTCAGCGTCGAGACCAGGAAGTCGCGCGGCGCGTCACGGACGCGCTACTTAAAGCGGGATACCATCGGTAGCGCGCGCAATGCTGCTCCCGTTATTAGTTCAAAATTTAGGGCAACCGGTCCCGCCAATACCGGTCTCATTTTTTAAATCAAGGGGGCGGCCATTGGACGATCTGGGATTGCGGCAGTTATTTCGAAATTCAAGAAAGCGGGGCGCACTACCCAGCCGGATCAGCCACGCTAGTTAACCTACTTTCTCGGGCCAAAGCCAATGGCATATCGGTTACACTGAGGCGCGTCTGACGAATCGATTTTGAGGAATAGATAAAATGGCAACGGCAACAGAAAATGGCGCAGGAACTACTCGGCGGCGCACGCGGGGCAAATTCTTTTCTCTTCCAGCACTCCTACTTGGCAGCGTATGATTTTGATTCCGCGCGGAAAATTTTGCTGCACAGCAATTATGAAGGGACAGACCTCGAAGAACTGGCGCGCGATATTGGTTTCCGTCCTGTGGACCAGACTGACGCTGGAAAACTGGCGCGCGAAGTTGATCAGCCTCCTGCTTGCGACAACGGTATGGTATCTAATCAAAAAGAACATAGAGACCACACCCTCGCCGTCTGGAAAGTCCTTCCCGGAGCGAGTTACGGAAACGCGCTAAAGGGCGACTTATAAACTCGACGCGGCGACCGGCGAGATTAGGTGCTCGCACCTTCGCTTGATCTTAGACATAACGCCCAGCCTTAAAGGGTGCGGCCGAGGGGCGGGCCGAGCGCCTTCCGCAAGTTGAGGGACTTTTTGAAAACGGCCTCGCGTCTGAGTGCCGTGCACCCGGTTGAGACAGGCATACAGAATCCAGAAGGTCCAATTTTCATCGCCCTTTCTCCTTAAACACGGATCTCTTTTCCTTGTGATCGAAAATGGCCGCGAAATACCGGTCTC
>QHXE01000672.1 GCA_003222835.1 Acidobacteriota bacterium
AGCGTCTGGGAGGCCCTGTCGGAAGGGCGACCTATGGTAATTGTGCCGCGGGCCACTTACAAGCGCGAGCAAACGATTCGTGCAGAAGTGTTGGCGTCGCACGGTTTGGCGAAATGGGTCCACCCGGGAGACCTGACGGGCGAGAGCCTCACTGAGGCATTGGAATGGGCGCTGAGCCTTGATCCGCGGGCTCAGGCCCAAAGGGTGCGCGAGATCGTGCCCTCCTTCGATGGGGCCACTCGCATGACCGCGTACCTCAGTCAATGGCTTGGGAGCGAGGGCTTGCGCCATCCTTATCCCCGTGAGGAAATGATTTTGGCAGGACGGGCAACATGAATTTCATGACCACCCTGGAGCCGGAGGGTATGTGGGCCGTTCTGAGGGGTGTGCTACGTGAGGTGTGCGGTACGGACGCTAACATTGAGCGATTGAATTCAGATGCCCGGTTCACGGAGCAGGGCAAGCAGCGGGTTGTGCGCTACGATCTCGAGGCTCGCGTGGCGGAGCTTCCCTACATCCAGCACTATCAGTGGGTGGGGAAGTACTACGAACGCGGAGAAGACGCTCTTCGGGTCGCCGCAGTCCTGAGGGACATCGGGGCCAACGAAGGCTCCCGCGGCGCTGGCCTCACCGTTCCGACCGTCCTTGCATATCACGCGCCGCTTCACCTTCTGCTTCTGACGTATGAATCGGGCGAGCCGGTGAGTTCCGCGATCGCCCGGGACACCGGGGCGATTCTCGTGGCGATGGGAAGCGCTCTGGCCGCCTTGCACGCTATGCCAGTATACACTCCCACAATCACTTCGCCTGAGACCTTGCTCGCGGATCTCAGGCCGAGACTCGAGGACCTCTGTGCCTGGCGTCCTTGCGAGGCGCCAAGTTTGCGGAGAGCCTTCGCTCAACTCATGGATGAGGCGCCACGACTCCCCCTGCATCTCTCGTTTGTGCACGGTGACTTCGGGCCTGCGAATCTTCTTTGGAGAGGAGGAGAAATCGTCGTGCTCGATTTTGATAAGTGTTCGCGAGGGGACCCAGCCTTGGACCTAGGTAACCTCCTCGTGCAGCTGCGCCGAATCACGATCCGTAAGCCGTGGAAACTGAGGGACTTTGGGTCCGTGCGGGCGGCCCTCCTCGACGCCTACAGACGACGGTGCACCTCCAATCATAGCTGGGAGAATCGCGTGGCCTGGTACGAACGGGCTATCCTCTTGCGGAAAGTTCACCGGCTGCTCCGCGAAGCTAGGAACAAGGACCCTGATTGGAGCGTTCAACGAAGCGCCGAAGAGGACCAGCTCATGAGAGTGATCCTCAAGCCTTCGGCGCAGTCTGGGGTCGCAGCTGGTGGCCCACCTCTATCACCCGTTGAGTCAATGGTCACAGAGCGAGGACTCGACCGGAGCGGGGGAGTCGGGTTTCCCGTGGACGATGAAGTCCCACAGCTCTCGGTTGCGTCCAATCCTCAGTTCATGCTCGAGGTGTTCCGCCGCCATCTGAAGGCGGTCTCGGGGAA
>QHXE01000673.1 GCA_003222835.1 Acidobacteriota bacterium
TAGGTTGAGATAATCGGAAAAAACAAAGAGTCGATTGCGTTTGAAGCCCGTGATCTCTTTTAGTATTCCGCATTCCTCAAAACTGCGTACGAGCGCACTTGCGGATTGATGAGAAAGATGCAGCCTTTGGCTTATCTGATTGGCATTCATAATTGGATCCGAATACAAGCGTTTAAGTAGTTCTTGTCCGGTTTTCGCGCGTCTGCCAAATTCCATGATTTTGCCTTCACAGCGGTTACGTAGTTTGATGATTTTTTCAAAAGTCTCTTTTCCCTTTTGTGCCGTCTCGGCAACCGCTACCAAGAAGAACCGCAGCCAATGTTGAATGTCGTTAGATGCTCTTACGACGGTCAGAGCATCATAATAAGCACCTCTGTTTCTTTCAATAAAATCGGAAAGGTAGAGCGTCGGCTTGGTGAGAAGTTTTTTCTCAACTAGATAGAGGGTTATGAGTAACCGCCCAATGCGCCCATTGCCATCAAGAAAAGGATGAATAGTTTCAAATTGATAATGGCTTAATGCGACACGGATCAAGTGAGGGATTGCCAGCCGCTCATTGTGCCAAAACTTTTCCAGATCGGTTAGCAACTCAGGCAATTCGTGATGAGAAGGTGGAATGAAAACGGCGTCCTTCAGGCTTGAGCCGCCGATCCAATTTTGGCTGGTGCGAATTTCGCCGGGATTGCGATGCTCTCCGCGCGTGCCGGACATTAGGATTTCGTGAGCCTCGCGCAGTAAGCGCATCGACAACGGCAGCCTTTTTAGCGCCGCGATGGAGTGATTCATTGCCTTGATATAGTTCTGGACCTCGCTCCAGTCATCCCGTCGCTCCGGTTCAATCTCCTCAAATGGCAGAACTGCTTGTTCGATATTGGTTTTGGTTCCTTCGATCCGACTGGATGTTGTCGCTTCTTTTATGATGTGCATTTGAATGAAGAAATCGACGTCGGGTACAAGATAGGAGTAGGCATTCAACTCCCCCAGAAGTCGGATGGCTTCCTCCAACAGCACATCAATTTGGGGATCTTCCCATACGAATAGCCTATTCACTGGCGAAGGAGTGAAGCTTTTATATTGATATTGCTGCTTATAGACTCCGGCTTTGAACATATTGGGCGAATCCTAAGGTTTACATATAGTATTTTATATGTAAAGTAAAGCCGCGAAACTCACATATAAAAATCCTTATGTAAAGTCCTCTTCCTTAGCACGGATGCTGAGGTGAAACGGCGACATTCGACTGTTTATGCCCAGTCTTTCCATAGAGCCCGGTTCGCGCTGATGCTAGAGCAGAGTGCCCGGCGGGTGGGCGCCCGTCCTTTGACGTTGATACTTCTTTCGCTCCGAGATGCAATTCCGCAACATTGACAAGCCGTGCGAATAGGCTTAGAAAAAAGCGAACGAGGAACACGGAGAGGAATCCTTGCTCAACTTTGCCATTCAAACTGCGCGCGATGCCGGACGGCTGCTGGCCGAGCGTGTGGGCCGCATAACTCAAATCAGCCACAAGAGCGAGATCGAACTGCTCACGGAAGTCGATCTCGCTTCCGAACGTCTAATCATCGATCGCATCAAGACTTATTACCCGCGTCATTCAATTTTGGCCGAAGAATCGGGCGAAACGAAAGTAGCTGAGTCAAGCGCATGGAAATGGATCATCGATCCGCTGGATGGCACGACGAACTACGCGCACGGCTATCCGGTGTTTTGTGTCTCAATCGCACTGGAACACAACGCCGCGATCGAGCTGGGCGTCATTTACGATCCGATGCGCGACGAAATG
>QHXE01000069.1 GCA_003222835.1 Acidobacteriota bacterium
TACCCGACGACGCCAAGTCCGATGAAACCGATCCAAAGCCACGCCCAGCGCCATCGTCGACTGGTCCAATATTGGTGACCAGCTTCGACAACTAGCGCCGGTATCAACACGAGTCCGTTAATTCGACTTAAACAAGCGAGGGCGCCTAAGAGTCCGGCTACCGGCCAGCGCTCTTTCCGCGCGGCGAGAAACGAGCCAATTGCGAGAGCCAACAACACGCTCTCGGTGAACGGTGTATGCAAGGCCGCGCTACCGGGAAAGATGAACAGGAACCAGACAGCCCGGTCGGCAACCGCGTCCGAGTAATCGAGCTTGACCAGTTGTTTCAACAGCAATCCTGCGGCAATTGAAGCGAGAGCTACTACGATCAAGGCGCTAACGACGTAGTTACGAAAAACCAGTGCGGTGATTCGCGTTAGCCAGGGAAAGAGCGGATAGAAGACGATCAGAAACCTCGCTTCACCGGTCGCCTGATAACCGTTTTCCGCGAGCGTGACGTAATGAACGGCGTCCCATCGATTCCACAGCGCCAGCCAGTTCTTAAAGCTTCCAATCGAAGAGTTCGTGAGCACCTGATAGGCTTGGGTTCCATACAAGTAGAAGAGCGCCTTGATAGCGAGGATCGTTCCGATCAATTTCCAGTCAAGGCGCCGAATGAAAAGCGGCACACTCTGCTGTTCCCTTTCTTGTGCCTGGTTTGTGGGCGGTTCGTCTTCGCGCTGTTCGATCATGATTACTGAAAAAGCGATTGCTCTAGCCCAGGCGTTCACGCCTGGGGAATTAAAGGCGATTAATTCACAAGCCTCCTTCAGTCAGGAGGCTTTGGCATAACTGCTTTAGCCAGTTCCCTGCCTGAAGGGATTGGCGAAAGCCGCATAGATGGGGCTCAAAGGATTAACTCTACTTCCCCAACCCAGGCGTGAACGCCTGGGCTAGTGGAAAAGCCAGCATCCTCCGGCCCACTGGCCGTGCAGAATCCGGCTAATTGCCGGCGGGCCGCAGCACTTCGGCAGGTACGATTTGTTCTGGACGCGCCGGCGGAGTCCAGAACAATCTCACCGAACCACCAAATAAGGTATTAAAGTATTTCACGTGGATTGAATGAGGGCCCGAAGTAAGCTCAATCGTTCCCGTCATCTTCTGCAGGAGCACGGAAGAAGCATCGACCACCGTGCGTCCATCAATCTCAAGAAGAGATCCATCATCCGAGATTAACGCGAATTGATAATTACCCGGTTGCTCGATCAGAACATTGCCCGTCCAATCTGCACTGAACGGCGCCGGGTAAGGCGGGCTTTTGGCCCAGTCAAAGTCGATCGTCTGATCTACTTGCACATCCACTGGTTCCCCTTCCCATTTGGCGTTGCGGTAGTACTTGCCTCTTAAGCCGACGCTTCCGCCTTTCGCACCGCTGCACCCGTTGTAAACGACCGGCATTAGCGCCACGGTCAGAGTGAATAAAAACAACATGGCAACGGCGGGTTTAGGTGAATACGCGGGCTTTGCAGTCATGGGTTCACGTCTTCCTGCTCTTCAGTTTCACGATCCGGTCCAGCGGTTTCATCGACGGACGCGCCCTTGCTTACGCGCGGGCTACTGACACCATCATCGCCAGATTCGGTTAACTGTGATTGAGGCGCGGCGGCTACGAGCAGCGCGCCTCCAACTATCAGCCACCAAAGCATCAGCGGCGCAAGTTGATAGGGACGTGGAACGCGAGCGAGCTTGGCCAAATTGAATGCAGTCGAGTCCACGGTCAGCTTTCGGTGCTCAGGGTCGAAGAGCGCGTCCGTATTTTGCGCCAGTCTGCTGTGCAAGTAGTCGGGAAGAAATGAATCTCGCGCCGGATTCTCGAAAGGATACGGGACCCGAGGCTCGATCGCCGTCGCTAACAACATATAGAAGACAGAGATTGCCACAAAGGGATAGAACACAAACCTCAACTTTCGCCCGCCATAATAAATCGGAAGCGCCAAAAAAGGCAGCAACGGAATTATGTGTCTCGGACCTATATAGGCCGCGCCGGACCAATCGTAGATCGAGTTGCCGTAGCTGGTGACGAATAAAAGGTAAGCAATTATCATCGCCGCCACAACCAGCCCTTCCGGTCGGAGTGATCGACGCCAAAGCATGATCGCAACTCCGGGCAAGACGAGCCATAAAACAGGACTGGAAGCATAGAGCCGCCAGTGCTCGACGCCGATATACAGCATCCCAATGGGCGGCTTGATCGTAATCGCAGCCAACGCGTGCAGGAATTGTCCAAATCCGGGCCAGCGCATTCCTAAGAATCCGCGGGAGTAAACCGGAAATGAAGAGTCCGCCTTGGAATAAGCTTCGTAGGGAACGTAAAAAATCTTCCCAAAGGCGGCGATGTTGTACCAGAGAAGAAAGCCCCCGCCGATAACAAGTCCGAGAACGAATGCTGCCAGGAGTTTTCCTTTTGCTCTCCAGCTAGGGTGCTGGCGGAAAAATCCCGTAGGGATGCGATGTTTATAGAAGAGGATTGGAACATCCCTTTCAGGAGCCCATTTATGGGCGAAAGTAGAATCAGTTTCGCTCCTAAAGGAGCCTTCGGGGGTCAATTCGGTATGGTGTTCTATAAACATTTCACCGCTACGCGGTGCTCCCGACTCGCTCCTGGATCCGGCGAGACCGATCACCCAGAGACCGTATACTGAAAGGATTGCGACTAACAGAGCTGTGGGATATTCAGTGGTTACGCTAAAGCCCATCAGCGCTCCTGCCATAAAAAGAAAAGCGATTGATCGCCAAGATGAAAACACTGCATCCCATCTGACCGCAAACAATAAATAGAAAGCGATCGTAAGCAATGCCGCCGCCTGTTGATGACTAAAGAAGAGGGTTGAAAACGGAAACGCCATCGTGCCTAACCAGATTGCCAGAACCGCGAACACAGAGAAGCCTGAGTCATCAGTCATTCGCACTAATACTTTGTAGATCGCAACGGCAGCCAGGGCTGAGAGCAGACTGATCGTGAAGAGGATTGTCAGATAAGCAACCATGTGCCAGTACACCCACTCAGGCAGACCAACCGCCATCAAGGGTTTGAGCAGATGTGTTATCACCCAGAAAATCGGCACGGCCATGAGCGTGGTGCCTGGAGCTTTATTTGGATAGATGTAGTCGCGGCCATTTTTGCTATACCGAATCACGTCGGCCGAGTTCCACCAATAGTCGTCGATCGCCAACCGGTGCTCCTCTGTGATGGCGCGCGTTTGATCGAATCGAGCCGCCTCGTTTTGCTGCGTCGACTGATAGAAATAAGCAAACGTTCCCCACAAGAGAACGAACAGGAGGAGTTCCACGCGACGCGTTTGCGCCCAAAGATACAAAGACGGATGCTGTTGCCGGAAAGAAGCGAGTAAGTTGTCTCCAGGTTTTAGTTTCACGAGAATGAACGTTTCGCTTCGCCAGGCTTGGCGATGACGCGACTGATGAAATATGCTCGCTCAGGTTAATCGCGGCGAGAAGGAAAGACAATGCTCAACGGTAAAAAAGTGGTGGTCGTCATGCCCGCCTACAATGCCTCCAGGACGCTACGGCAAACATATAACGAGGTGCCGGTGGACGTTGTCGATGAAGTATTGCTTGTCGATGATGCCAGCTCTGATGAGACGGTCGCTTTGGCCCGGGAACTAGGGCTAACGACTTTTCTACATGAGAAAAATCTCGGCTACGGCAAGAACCAGAAGACTTGTTATCGAGAAGCGCTCAAGCGAGATGCCGACATCGTGATCATGCTGCATCCTGATTACCAGTACTCTCCAAGGTTGCTTACTTCTCTGGCCGGAATGATCGCGTCCGGACATTACGACATAGCCTTGGGTTCGCGGATTCTGGGCATTGGCGCTTTGCAAGGCGGGATGCCGCGCTACAAATATATCTCGAACAGATTTCTGACGGCGATCCAAAACCTCCTGCTCGGTTACAAGTTATCGGAGTATCACACCGGATTCAGAGCGTTCTCTCGCAAGGTGCTCAAGTCTTTGCCGCTCGAGGCGGACACCGACGATTTTCTGTTTGATAACGAAGTGCTCGCTCAGGCCATCTACTTCAAATTCAACATTGGCGAGATATCCTGTCCGACAAAATATTTTCCTGAAGCATCTTCCATCAGCTTCAAGCGCAGCGTAGGGTATGGCTTCGGGGTGCTCTGGACTTCGCTAAAATTCAGAATGCAGAAAATGGGTTTGGCAAAATTCAGGATTTTTGATTCGGATAGCGCCAAGCTTCTGCCCGACTATTATGAGCAGTTGAGCAAATAGCTCCCGCTCCCTCTGGGCGAGGGGTTGGGGTGAGGTCTAGCAGTCAAGTTAACGAGATTATTCCCTCTATTGGTCCGCGGAATCCGGAAATTCGAAGGGAGTAGTTTCTGGTTGCTAAGCCCTCACCCTTATCCCTCCCAAAGGGAGAGGGAGTTGCCTCTGAATTTTTGGCGTGTGTTAAGAGAACAATCGCCTTGCCTTTTGACGTCATCAGTATCCTCGACGAGAGCCGGCACGCTGACGATTCTTCGCCGGGAAAGCGCGCGACAACGTTGCTTCACAAGTATTGGCTACCGCTACTCATCTCGGCGATCGTCCTGGCGTTCGCTCTTTACATCAATGGCCTGTCAAGAAACCCGCCGGGGTTCTACGTTGACGAATCAGGTATCGCTTACAACGCTTTCTTGATTGCGCGTACGGGCAAGGGTGAATTCGGTCAGCGCTTTCCGCTTTTCTTTCAGTTCTATACTAACGGCTGGACTGAATGGGCCAACCCCACGCAGATTTATCTGCTGGCGATTCCATTTAGGTTTTTCCCTCCCAGTATTCATCTGGCGCGAATTTATAGTGCCTTCTGGGTATTTCTCGCGTGTTTGCTCCTGGGTTTTCTGGCAAAACAAATCTCCGGCAGACGGATCGTTGCTATTCTGGTCGCGATATTCGCTTTGGTGACGCCTTGGCTGTTTGAAGTCAGCCGCTTGGTGTTCGAGACATTCTTCTATCCCGCAGCGCTCATGTTGTTTCTCTTATCAGTCTATTACGCGCAAAGAAAACAGAAGTGGAGTTGGCTCAATGTCGTGATGGTAGCGGCGACTTTGATGCTCGTGACTTACAGCTACACGATTGGCCGGCTGCTGGGTCCCCTGCTCGCCTTCGGTCTGGTGTTGTTTGTGACAAGCCGGAAACGTTTATTCGCGCTTGCAAAGACCTGGGTTCTATATGGCGTGACGCTGGTTCCGCTGTTGATATTCAGGTTGAAACATCCAGACGTGCTGACGCAGAGGTTCTATTCAGTCTCCTATATTAGGCCCGATTCGCACTGGCGCGAGATCGTGCCAAAATTCATCAGGCGCTACCTCGAAGACTTCAGCGTAATCAGTTTGCTGCTCGACGGAGACGGAAATGCGCGTCACCATGTGCGGGGGGCAATGGGAAGTTTTCTCATCGGGGTTTTCGTCCTGTCGATCATCGGTTTAGTTGCGATGATTGCTCGTGATTGGCGTGACCCATGGTGGCGCTTCGTTGTGTTTGGAACCTTGGCTTCGGTCGTTCCCGGGGCGCTGACTGCGGATCAGTTTCATTCATTACGGCTGATTGCGTATCCGGTTTTCCTTTTGGTGCTGACGATACCGGGTCTTCAATGGCTGATTAGACGACAGCCAAGCAGCATAGAATCGCCTCAGGATAACGAAAACTTTGGCATCCTGATCGCGAGCAGACCAAGCTCTGTGCCGGCAATCGCGCGGCGGGTGATTTTCTTAGTGCTGTTAGCCGCAACAGTCGCGCAGGCACTGTACTTTCAGAGAGTGTTTCGTCGCGAGGGTCCAAAGCGAGGATGGGTTTTTGACGCCGATTACAAAGACGTCTATGACACAGCCGTGGCTTTACCGAACCGGCCCATCTATCTGATCGATGGATCGTCGCCCGCTTATGTGCACGCCTACTGGTATGCGGCCGTCGAAGGCCGAGACCGCAAGCAGTTTGTTCACTTGGAGGACGAACCAGCTCCTTACGGCGCGATTGTAATTTCTTCGGGACAAACTTGCGTTAATTGCGAAGTCATTAAGAAAAGCGGAGAGTACATGATCTATAGAGCGCGGTGGCCGCGAATTGTCGGAGGCCTCTAAAAAGCGAAATGATCTATCTCGATAATAACGCCACGACAAGGGTTGCGCCGGAAGTCTTTGAGGCGATGCAGCCCTATTTGACGTCATCGTACGGCAATCCATCTTCAGCGCATACATTCGGCCGGCAAATGCGCGAGGCGGTTGACACCGCGCGCGAGCAGGTCGCGCTCCTTTTGGGCGCCAATCATGCGGACGAGATTGTATTTACTTCCGGCGGCTCGGAATCCGACAACTGGGCGATTGGCGGTTTCCTCGAACAAAACCCGAACAAGCGGCACATCATCACGACACGCGTCGAACACGAAGCGGTGCGAAAACTGTGCGAGCATCTCGGCGAGATTGGCTGGGAAATAACGTGGCTCGAGGTAGATCGAAACGGCGAACTTGATTTAGACGATCTGCGCAAAGCTCTGCGACAAGAGACCGGCATAGTTTCCGTTATGCTTGCGAACAACGAAACGGGCGTCTTGTTTCCTATCGAAGAAATTGGTGGCATCGTGCGCGAACATTCAGACGCAGTCTTTCACGTCGACGGCGTGCAAGCGGTGGCCAAGATTCCGATTAATTTGCGCGACTGGCCCGTCGGTCTGTTCGCGATTTCAGGACACAAGTTTCACGCGCCTAAAGGAATCGGCGCGCTCTACATCCGTCGCGGACTAAAGCTTCCGCCTTTCATCATCGGTGGCGGACAGGAACAGGGCCGGCGCTCAGGCACTGAAGCCGTGCCGAACATTGTGGGAGTCGGACGCGCTTGCCAGCTCGCCAGAGAGTTTACCGGTCACGAACGGATTCGCGCGCTGCGAGATCATTTGGAGGATGAAATCCTCGCGAGGTTTCCAAAAACTCACGTCAATGGAATCGAAGATCGTTCGAAGCGCCTGCTGAATACCTCGAATATTTCTTTCGCCGCCATTGATGGACCTGACATTATGTCGAAGTTGGACGAAGCGGGCATTTGCGTTTCGACGGGCTCGGCCTGCAACTCTGAGTCGAAAGAGGTTTCCGGCGTGCTGCGCGCGATGAATGTTCCCTACGAAATCGCTCGCGGCTCGATTCGCTTTTCGCTGGGCCGCTATAACACCAAAGAAGAGGTTGATCATGCGCTGGATGTCCTTAGCGAGATCATCGCTGGTCTGGAACAAAAGGCTACCTGTCCGGGCCTTTTTTGACCATCCAAAAGCGGATAGATCATCGCGCGATTCAGCGCTAAAATAGTGACATGTTTTGCGAACGAACTTTGCCGTGGAAGCGTATAGACGATTAAGCCTTTGCGTCCGTATTCATGGGAGACTTTTGCCTTCGGAAGCGCATAAACGAACAGGAGCGACAAGAAGATGAGCGCCGTCATTCAAGCTGCAACGACCGACCTTCGCAACGAACTTATTAGCTGGAGAGAACGCCTCGAAGCCACAGCACAAGCTTCCTCAGACAGCTTTGAACTGGGAGACCTGTTGCGTGAAGTTAACGCCACCATTGAGCGTTTGAATCAGGACAATTCTTACGGCGTATGTCAGGTTTGCCATGACCTGATTGGGCAGGCTGCGATGAATGCCGATCCGCTGGCGCGAACCTGTCTTAGTTGTCTAACGCCAGACCAGCTCGAAGAACTCCAGCAGGATCTTGACCGCGCCTGGCTGATTCAAGGCGAACTGTTGCCGAAGCAGAACCTTAAATTCAACGGTTGGGAAGTCTCTTATCATTACGAACCGGCGGGCCGGGTTAGCGGCGACTATTGCGATTTGGTGAGCACAAACGACGGAGATTTATACTTCATGATTGGTGACGTTTCCGGCAAGGGTGTGGCGGCATCGTTGCTAATGAGCCGTCTCCACGCCATCTTTCGCAGCTTTATTGGCGCGGGTTTAACCGTCGGCGAACTAGTCGAACGCGCCAATCAGGTGTTTGCAGAGAGTACGATGAGGCCTTATTACGCAACGCTTGTTTGTGGAAGAGCCGCCGCCAGTGGCGAAGTTGAGATTTGCAACGCGGGTCATTGCGCGCCGTTGCTGCTTCAAGATAAAGGAGTAAGGTCCATCCCTGCTACCGGCTTGCCGGTGGGAATGTTTTGTCAGGAGCGTTACGCGGTCAAGGACTTCCAAATGAACCAAGGCGACCGCCTTTTCCTTTACACCGATGGCTTGTCAGAAGCTCGAAATCGCGCCAACGCGGAATATGGCGCCGATCGCTTGCAATCATTCCTGCGCGATAGCAGTCGGAGCCCCGCGGCCACTCTCGTCAGTCGAGTCCTTGATGATGTGCGCGGCTTTGCCTCGGGGGTGCCAGTGTCGGACGACCTCACGGTAATGGCGATTGAGATGGTTGGGCACTGACTCTGCTCATCAGCCCGAGAATCCCTGCAACCCACACCCAAGGTATCGAGGATCACATCAAACCCTGTTCAGGTGTGCTAGAATTCTTCTGTTCTCGCCGATGTGCGATTGCGTTAAGATCGGATTTGAGCGAGCGAGAGATCGCACGGGCGTGAGAAAGTTTTTCAATCTTCTCGGACCGTAAAGATGGATCGAACCGGAAATGCCTGTGATCAGCGCGTAAGCGTTCTGCCAACGGACGATTATGTGGCCGTGTCGCCATTCACGCCGCTTTCGCAAGCGATTGAGGCGATGAAAAAGGACGAAGGCGGTTGTGTGATCGTTTTGGATGATGGACGCGTGGCCGGAATTTTTACCGAGCGCGATTTGCTTACCAACATCCTCGGCGAGACAGTCGATTTGGAATCGCCGATCTCTCAGTGGATGCAGCCCGCAGTGCAGACTCTTTCGCCGGAAGCAACCGTCGGCGATGCGGTTCGTCTAATGAATGAGAAGAGCTTTCGGAATATTCCGCTGGTGAAGCATGGTGAGTTGGTGGGATCGATCTCGGTTTTCGATATCATAACGTATCTGGCGGAAAGCTATCCGCAAGCCACGATGAATCTGCCGCCTGAACCCGCGCAGGTGATGAGCACCGTGGATGGAGGATGAAGTCATTGCCGATTTTCGATTGATGATTGCCGATTTACAGTGCGCCAATTGGCGATGGGCAATCGGAATTCTTATCAAGAGGACATAATAAGAAAACAATGAGCGCAGTACTAGAACCACCAGTCGAAACCATCGACAAACCAATTGAAGAGTTGGACACAGTAACAATTCGCTTCGCCGGCGACTCGGGTGACGGCATGCAGTTGACGGGTACGCAATTTACCAACACGTCGGCGATTGTTGGCAACGACATCTCGACATTGCCCGACTTTCCGGCTGAGATTCGCGCCCCCGCGGGCAGTTTGCCAGGCGTCAGCGGCTTTCAATTGAATTTTTCGAACCACGACATTCGCACGCCCGGCGATCAACCCAGCGTCTTGGTGGCCATGAATCCGGCCGCGCTGAAAGTGAATCTTCCCGACCTGGAAGAAGGCGGCACGCTGATCATCAACACGGATGAGTTTACGAAAGACAATCTGGAGCACGCCGCTTACAAGTCGAACCCGCTCGAGGACGGTTCGCTGACCGGCTATCGCGTGCATCAATTGCCGATTTCGACGCTCAACCGGAACGCCTTGAAGGGCAACGTGCAGCTTTCACGCAAAGAGATCGATCGCAGCAAGAACTTCTTTGCGCTGGGTGTGTTGTACTGGCTCTACGATCGCCCGCTCGATCCGACTTTGAATTGGATCAATGCGAAGTTTGGCAAGAATCCCGAATTGGTTAAAGCAAACGAAGTCGCACTCAAGACGGGTTACAACTTTGCCGAAACCACCGAAGTTTTCACGACCCACTACACCGTTAAGAAGGCCGTCATTGCGCCAGGCCGTTATCGCAAGATCACGGGCAACGAAGCCACGGCCATCGGATTTGTGACGGCCTCGCAGTTGGCGGGACGGCCACTGTTTTACGGTTCCTATCCGATCACGCCGGCGTCCGACATTCTGCACGAACTGGCGCGACACAAGAACTATGGAGTGAAAACCTTCCAGGCCGAAGACGAGATTGCTGCCGTGTGCGCCGCAATCGGCGCCAGCTTTGCCGGCCACATCGGACTGACCGGGACGTCTGGACCAGGCGTGGCTCTCAAGCAGGAAGCGATCGGTCTGGCGGTAATGACTGAATTACCTCTGGTCATCATCAACGTGCAACGCGGTGGTCCTTCTACCGGTCTACCGACAAAAACTGAACAGGCCGATCTGTTTCAGGCCGTGTGGGGACGCAACGGCGAATGCCCCGCGATTGTTATTGCGCCGGCAACCCCCGCCGACTGCTTCGACATTGCGATCGAAGCGGTGCGACTGGCCTTCAAATACATGGTGCCCGTCTTTTATCTTTCAGACGGTTATCTCGCCAATGGGGCTGAACCCTGGGCCGTGCCAGAGATTGATAAGCTACCGAAAATCGACGTCCGGTTTGTCACTGATCCGACTAATTTCATGCCTTATGCGCGCGACGAAGTCACCCTCGCTCGGCCGTGGGCCCTGCCTGGAACTCCAGGACTTGAGCATCGCATCGGCGGCATCGAGAAGCAGCACATCACCGGCAAAGGTCGATCGCGCGGTCGCGGACATTCCGCTGGTGGAAGTCTTTGGTGAGCAGAAAGGAAAGGTCTTGGTGCTCGGCTGGGGATCGACTTACGGTTCGATCACTTCGGCGGTCGAGAAGATGCAAAGCGAAGGCGCGAGTGTTTCCAGCGCGCATCTACGCCACCTGAATCCGTTCCCGAAGAATCTCGGTGAAGTGCTTTCCGGATTCGAAACTGTGATCGTGCCTGAGATGAACCTCGGTCAACTGTGCACGATGATTCGCGCGCGTTACTTGATCGACGCGATTCCGTTCTCGAAAGTGAAGGGCCGGCCATTCCAGATTCGAGAGATTATCAGGAAAGTTGAGGAGTATTTGTGAGCGCTGTACTTACACAACCCATGACCGCCGACGAGTTGATGGCAATGCCGGATGACGGCTTTTGCTACGAACTTGTGAAAGGAGAGTTGATTCGCATGCCACCTCCCGGCTTTGAACACGGTGTCCGA
>QHXE01000674.1 GCA_003222835.1 Acidobacteriota bacterium
CCCGAAAGCGCGGAACGAGAACCTAAGGAATGAGCTAGGCATCGCATTCTACTCGGCGAGGCTTGATCAATGGAAATTTATTCGTGCCCGAACTCCCCGACATCGTCGTCTATATCGAAGCGCTGGAAAAGCGAATCTTGAAACGAACGCTCGAACGCGTTCATCTGATGTCGCCGTTTCTCCTGCGTACGGCAACGCCGCCAATCTCAGCCGTTGAAGGTAAGAGCGTTCTTGAAATCCGCCGGCTCGGCAAACGGATCTGCGTTGGTGTGGAAGCAGATCTGTGGTTGGTGCTGCACCTGATGATCGCCGGTCGACTTCATTGGAAGGACACGATAGCGGCGCCACCTTCACGGCCTTCTTCCAGCAAAGCCAAGGCTCAATTAGCCGCTTTCCAATTCGGCAATGGGACACTTTCATTGACTGAGGCTGGGACTCAGAGGCGTGCTTCCTTGCATGTTGTCGAAGGCGAAGTTGGTCTTCGCAGCCTCGATCGCGGCGGACTTGAGATCTTTAAGATCAGTCTCGCGCGGTTCGCGGAGGCGCTCCTATCCGAGAACCATACTTTGAAACGAGCACTGACAGATCCGCATTTGTTTAGCGGCATCGGCAATGCTTATTCAGACGAGATCCTTTTCGCGGCGCAACTTTCTCCGGTAAAGCTTACGCAAAAACTCACAGACACCGAAGTCGAACGGCTTTACAACGCCACGCGCGATACCTTGGCTCAATGGATTGAGCGGGTGCGGACTGAAACTGAAGATCGATTCCCGGAAAAGGTTACTGCATTTCGCGAAGGCATGGCGGTACATGGCCGCTATCGTCAACCATGCCCGCGCTGCGGGGCGAAGATTCAGCGCATTCGTTATGCGAGCAACGAGACCAACTATTGCCCCTCGTGCCAGACCGGCGGCAAGCTACTCGCCGACCGCGCCCTTTCACGCATTCTGCGCGACGATTGGCCGAAGACTGCGGAAGAACTCGGATGATTGCGGCGTGAAGCATGAAGATGCAGAAGAGTTGAACGCTTATGTTAATCTTGGGCTCGCGTCTCGGACTTTACTTTTGGCTTCTTCCTTTTTACTTTTCCTTAAGTGCGCAAATGTCCGACATGTGGTAAGCCGGTTGAGGGGCAAGAGAATCCGTGGCGACCATTCTGTTCCGAGCGCTGCAAGCTGATCGATTTCGGCCGCTGGGCGAACGAGGAATATCGCGTGCCCAGCCAGCACATCAATCCGCCCGAGGTCACGGAACGGCCTGGCGCTGATGAAAGCGATGAGGATGACCGATCTTCGCGATGAATAGTAAGTCGAAAATATTGGTCGAGATTATTCTGCTGGTCTTCCTGCTTTGCTTCTACAACGGATGCAATAGATGGACCTCTCGGCAGGAAGCTTCGCCGTCGAATACAAATGCGCCTCCGGCTGTAAGTTCCACGCCGTCCGCGACGCCAGAGAACGAAGCGAGCGCCTACGGTTGGACACTTCAGGATAATCAACGCGCCAGACTTTCTGATTATCTGGGGAAGGTGGTGGTGCTCGATTTCTATGCGACTTGGTGTGAGCCCTGTCGGGATGAGACGCCCCATCTGGTTCAAATGCAGCGCCAGTATGAAGCGCAGGGATTTCAAATCGTTGGTCTCAACGTCGGTGGAGAGGACGATCGCGAGGAGGTGCCCGGTTTTGCGAAGGACTTTCAGATTCAATATCCGCTCGGCTTTCCCGATGACGAGTTGGTGGACAACTATCTGAAGGACAATCAGAATATTCCGCAGACGTTTGTTTTCGATCGTACGGGAAAATTGATTAAGCGGTTCATCGGTTACGACCGGCAAGAAGGACGGGAATTGGATCGCATCGTTCAGCAAACCTTGAATGGTACGATGCAGTGAGTTTCTCTCATTAGCATGCTTCGCGAAAAGTTCATCGATAAAGGCATCGGAGACAACAAGAAGTTTCGTTGGCGCAGCCATGAAGTCTCGCGTACCGAAGGGTTGAGCGATGCCGTGTTCGGATTCGCGATTACGCTGCTGGTCGTGTCGCTTGAAGTCCCGCGGACCTTCAGTGAGTTGATGTACGCGATGCGCGGGTTTGGCGCTTTTGCGATTTCCTTCACGCTGCTTTTTATCGTCTGGTACAACCAGTACAAGTTCTTTCGACGCTATAATCTCCAGGACAACATCACGATTCTACTCAACGGCATCCTGCTCTTCGTGGTTCTCTTTTATGTCTATCCCTTAAAGTTTGTCTTCACTTTGATGATAAACCTGTTTGCGGGAGGCGGCGGAGCCACACGTCTGCCAAACGGAACCGTCGAACACATGGTCGAAAACGCCGATCAGATTGCTACGATAATGATCGTCTTTGGCGCCGGCTACATTGCAGTCTTCGGCGTCTTTGTTCTTCTTTACTGGCATGCCTACCGGCGCCGCGCGATGCTCGACTTGAACGAGTTGGAAGTCTTTGATACGCGCGAGGACATTCAGGAGAGCGCCTTGAATGTTGGAATTGGAACTGTGTCCATCGCTATTGCGGCAATCGGTGGCGGCAGATTCTCAGGTGTGGCCGGGATGACATACATG
>QHXE01000675.1 GCA_003222835.1 Acidobacteriota bacterium
AGCGGCCACGATCGTTTCGTCGCCGACCTGCGGCCGTTGATGGAAAATGTTCTTCGCGAACGCGGTGTATCGCTTGGCATTTGTTGTCACCCGTACGACCTTTGCACTGAGTTGATTGCGCGGGAAGCCGGAGTCATCGTCACCGGTGTTCGCAGTGAAAGGCTAGATGCGCCGCTCGCCGTTGAGGCAAACGTTGCCTGGGCCGGTTATGCTAACGAAAACATTCGGATGCAGATCGAGCCGCTACTTCAAGCGGCACTGGTGCGACGTGGTTTACTCTAGCGGGCTAGCTGAGGGAGTCTAGACGGGCTGATTAGGTTCGTGCGGAATTGTCGAACACGATCGTGCTGGTTTTCCACCATCCCGGGCGTGAACCCCTGGGCTAGAGAAAATGATCATCTCCGGTTCCACTCACGGTCTAAGCGACACCGAAGACTTCATTGAGTCGCTCGATCGATCATTGTCTTCCTTTCCCGCAGGATGGCGTGACCTCTTCGATTCACGGCGCGAGTTGATCGTCACTCGCGCCCCTGGCCGGCTCGACCTGATGGGCGGTATCGCAGACTATTCCGGTTCACTGGTTTTGCAGTGGCCAATTCAGAACGCTGTGCACGTTGCCATTCAGCGCGACAAAAGCAATACGTTGCGCATCGCTAGTCTGTCAGAAACGCAAACCAAGACTTCCCGCTGTTTGGAAATCAACCTGGACGAGTTTCTCGGCTTTGAATCTTCCGCTGACTATTCGGCCACGCGTGCCTGTTTCGCTAACCATCCAACGAATCGCTGGGCCGCCTATGTCGCTGGCGCGTTTCCTGTATTGACGCGCGAAAGAAATGTCTTATTCAATGAAGGAGCGCACATTCTCATTAAGTCCACAGTGTCGGAAGGCAAAGGCGTCAGCTCCTCCGCGGCGCTCGAAGTCGCGTCGATGCAAGCGGTGGCGGCGGCTTACGAGCTGGAAATCTCAGCGCCGGAGTTGGCCCTCCTGTGCCAGAAAGTCGAGAACTACATTGTGGGCGCACCCTGCGGAGTCATGGATCAGATGACCGCAGCCTGTGGCGAGACGAATCGTCTATTAGAACTTTTGTGTCAGCCTGCTGAATTGAAGGGCACGGTTGCGTTGCCGGAAGACTTGGATATTTGGGGCATCGATTCCGGTATTCGCCATTCGGTTGGTGGCTCGGATTATCGAACATTGCGCACGGCCGCGTTTATGGGATATCGCATCATTGCCGAGGTCGCCGGGTTAAGCGTTAGGCACGCGCGCGATGGCCACGTCCATATTGATGATCCGAAATGGAAAGGTTATCTTGCCAATGTCACACCAAACGAGTTCGAGCGCTGCTTCGCGACGCACGTTCCTGGGTTGGTTACAGGCGCGGACTTTTTGAAACAGTATGACGGCGTCACAGACCCGGCCACCTCAGTGGATGCGAACGTTAGCTATCCCGTCGCGGCGGCGACGCGTCATCCGATTTACGAACATGCTCGCGTAAGATCGTTCGCGGAGATTCTGAAAGATTGGCGCGGTCTTGGCCAGGCGCACAGCCTCGGCGAATTGATGTTTCAATCGCACGACAGCTACTCCCGGTGTGGATTGGGATCAGACGGCACCGACGAACTCGTCGCGCTGGTTCGAGATTCGGAAAGCGATCATCTCTATGGCGCAAAGATTACTGGCGGCGGAAGCGGTGGCACTGTCGCTATTCTTGGTCGTCGCGGCGCTGGCAACGCGGTCCGGAAAATCGCTAAGTATTATCGCCAAAAAACCGGCTATCAACCGGCGGTCATTTCAGGGTCTTCACCGGGCGCCAATATTTTTGGGCAGTTGAGATTGAGGCAAAGCTGAGAAGGGAAAGAGTATGAAATTGAGGTGTAGTCTCTTGATTTTGCTTCTGCTAACTATCATGGCCTTCCCGCTTACCTTCGAGGCGAAAGGTCAGGCCAAAGTGACAAAGGAAAGTTTTGGCAAAACATCGGACGGACAGGGCGTGGATATTTACACGTTGACGAATCGTCACGGTGTCGAAGCTAAGATCACAAACTACGGTGGCATCGTGACTTCACTCAAGGTCCCGGATCGCAACGGCAAGCTTGACGATGTCGTGCTCGGCTTCGATAATCTCGATGCTTACTTAAAGCGCAATCCATACTTCGGCGCGATTATCGGTCGCTATGGCAATCGCATTGCCAAAGGCCATTTCACCCTTAACGGCGTCGAATACAAGCTGGCAGTCAACAACGGCGAGAATCATCTCCATGGCGGCATCAAAGGCTTCGACAAAATTGTGTGGAACGCGCGAGTATTGAAAGTTCCGAATGCCGCGGCGTTGGAGCTGACTTATCTGAGCAAAGATGGCGAAGAAGGTTATCCGGGAAATCTCTCAGTCAAAGTTATTTATACGCTGACGAACGCAAACGAGGTGAAGATTGATTATTCCGCGATAACCGACAAGGACACAGTCGTCAATCTCACGAATCACTCCTATTTCAATCTGGCTGGACAAGGCAACGGCGACATTCTCGATCATCGGCTGTTCATTAATGCTGCTCGATTCACGCCTACAGATGCCGGATCGATTCCTACCGGAGAATTAAGGAGTGTACCGGGAACTCCGTTCGACTTTACGCGCTTGACAGCCATCGGCGCGCGCATCAATCAGGATTACGATCAGTTGAAGTTAGGTAAAGGCTACGATCACAATTTCGTGCTGAATGGGAGAATGGGGGCGTTGCGTCAGGCAGCGAAAGTCTATCAACCAGCGACGGGACGGGTGATGGAAGTCTGGACCACCGAACCCGGCGTGCAATTCTATACGGGCAATTTTCTCGATGGCACGCTCACGGGCAAAGACGGCAAAGTCTACCAACAACGCTACGGGTTTTGCCTAGAGACTCAGCACTATCCCGATTCACCAAACAAGCCGAAGTTTCCAA
>QHXE01000676.1 GCA_003222835.1 Acidobacteriota bacterium
GGAGCAAGCCGCTAGTCATGTCGGTTGTTAGTACCAACATCGAATCACTGCAACAGGAAGAGCGAGTCTTTCATCCGCCAAAGAGTTTTGCTGATCGCGCGCACATCAAGTCGATGGCAGAACTAGAAGCGCTGCGCACGGAAGCGAGCGCGGATCCGGAAGGGTTCTGGGCGCGCTTTGCTGAAAGCGAACTGCACTGGTTCAAGAAGTGGGACACGGTTTTTAAGTGGGAAGCGCCTCACGCCGAATGGTTTGTCGGCGGCCAGATCAATATTTCTTACAATTGTCTTGATCGGCATCTGCCGACTTGGCGACGAAATAAAGCGGCGCTGATTTGGGAAGGCGAACCGGGTGACACACGCACGCTGACTTATCAACAACTGCACAGCGAAGTTTGTCGGTTCGCAAATGTATTGAAAAACATTGGGGTCGGTAAGGGCGATCGGGTGGCGCTCTACTTGCCGCTCATTCCGGAACTCGCCATCTCAATGCTCGCGTGCGCGCGTATCGGGGCAACGCATTCCGTCGTATTCGGCGGCTTTTCCAGTACCGCCCTGGTCGATCGCATCAACGATGCGCAGTGTACAGCCGTGGTAACCGCTGATGGCGGCTGGCGGCGCGGCAATGAAGTGAAGTTGAAGACCGCGGTTGACGAGGCGCTGAAAGAAACTCCTTCAGTGAAATCATGCGTTGTGGTTCGCCGTACCGGCAGCAAGATTCACATGGAATCCGGTCGCGATCATTGGTGGCATGAATTGATGGATGCGGTCGATACGAATTGTCCCGCCGAAGAATTGGACAGTGAACATCCGCTCTTCATTCTTTACACATCGGGTACGACGGGAAAGCCGAAAGGCATTCTGCATACGACCGGAGGGTACCTGCTGCAAGCACATCTCACAACAAAATGGATCTTCGACATTAAAGATGAAGACATTTATTGGTGCACCGCAGACATCGGTTGGGTCACAGGTCACAGCTACGTTGTTTATGGCCCGCTTTCTAATGGGGCGACGGCCTTGATGTACGAAGGCGCGCCGAACTGGCCCGAGCCCGATCGCTTCTGGGACATTATCGAAGATCATCGGGTCAACATTCTCTACACCGCGCCGACGGCGATTCGTGCCTTCATTAAGTGGGGCGAGCAATGGCCTTTGAAGCACGATCTCTCGAGTCTGAGATTGCTGGGAACGGTCGGCGAACCGATCAATCCTGAAGCATGGATGTGGTATCACCGAGTGATCGGAAAAGAACGGTGTCCTATCGTCGATACCTGGTGGCAGACTGAGACTGGTGGAATCATGATCACACCTTTGCCCGGAGCGACGCCGACGAAACCTGGCTCGGCGACCAAGCCCTTTCCGGGAATTGAAGCCGACGTGGTGACCCGCGACGGAAAATCTGTCGGACCAAACGAAGGTGGCTATCTCGTCATCACTCGGCCGTGGCCCGGGATGCTGCGCACAATCTATGGCGACGACGAGCGCTATCGACAGCAGTATTGGTCGCAAATCGAAGGCGTGTATTTCGCCGGTGACGGCGCCCGCAAAGATCAGGACGGATACTTCTGGATCATGGGCCGCATCGACGATGTGATTAATGTCGCCGGACATCGTCTCGGCACAGCAGAGATCGAAAGCGCGTTGGTTTCACACGAAGCTGTAGCAGAATCTGCGGTCGTGGCTCGGCCTGATGATTTGAAAGGCTCAGCTATTGTCGCTTTCGTTACCCTCGCAGGTGGAAGCACGCCTACCGATCCTTTGAAGGAAGAACTCCGTCAACACGTCGCCCATGAGATTGGTGCGCTGGCGAAACCCGACGACATTCGGTTTGCCGATGCTCTGCCAAAAACACGTTCGGGAAAAATCATGCGGCGCTTGTTGCGTGAGATTGCGACTAGCGGTTCGGTCGCCGGGGATGTGACGACGCTGGAAGATTTTTCCGTGCTGGAAAAATTGAGAAGTGAAGAAGAATAGCGCAAGTCGATCACTTGCGGTCTTTTCAGCGTTCCAGGCCCGATATGGAAGAGCATAAACGCAAGCTGACAGCTTGCGCGACAAAATCATTCCGCAAATACGCATTTCCTTGTATCATACACGCCGGTTTACCTCAGTCTCAGAATTAGGAGTGTCTTATGCCCCTTAGCCAGACGACCGAAAGCCGATACGGCCCGCGCTATGTTGCCGCCTTTCCAATCCGCGCCGAGTGGGACACTGACGATGGTGTGCACGTCGTTAGCGAAGGCGAGACTGAAAATATTGGGCCTGAGGGAACTTTGGTTCATCTCCAGCGTGAGTTGCCTCCAGTTGGCGGCCGCGTGAAGAAGTTGCGGGTCGTTGCCGAAGTCCTGCGGATCGAACGCAATCCCGCTCATCCACAAGCCGCGTTGCAACTGCTCGGCGAAACGGACGAATGGCGCGGGATCGTTTGGAAAGAAGCCGAGATCAAGATGCACGAAGCTGAAGATCACTATGATGAGGACGAATAGTCCTAACTTGATGAAGGGAGAATCGCTTATGTCCAAGAGTGCAGCCTTTGACACCAGATCCTTTGAGGAGCGGCGCAAATTCCCTCGTTACGACGTGCCCTACAAAATTAGCCTGGCGGTCGAAGACGCAAGCTGTGGAGAACAGATTGGCATCGGTGAGCCGTCCGACATCAGTCTGGGCGGTCTGCGCGTTCGCAAATTGCCGGCATGCTCGAGCGTGCGCGTGGGTGATCGGCTGGGTCTGGTCTTGCTTGATGCCCAAGCCGCGTTGTCTTTACAGGGCGAAGTGGTACATCACGCGACGTTAGACACCTTCGGGGTTGAGTTCCAGCTAATGTCTTTATTGGACAAAGACGATGTCAACCGCCTGATTCTCCGTCTGGCGCATTAAGGTCGTCTTGCGAATGGCGCCAGCGCTCGCGCTCAAACCGCGGGCAGGAACAAATGTCGTCAACCAACCAGAGTCCAGCCCCAAGAGATATTTCAGCCGCGGCCAGCTCATGGCTGCAAACGCGCGCAGTGCTCCGCATCCTCCTGCTCTTGCTGGCCGTGGCTGCTCTGTTATGGGTGGTTTATCGGCTCACGACGGTGATCCTGCTCGTGGTTCTCTCAATCTTCTTCGCGTATCTCGTGGCTCCCCTGGTTGATCTGGTCCAGCGACCAATTCGATTTGGTGCCCGTGAACGCATGATGCCGCGAGGGCTCGCGATCGCGATCGTTTACGTGGCGTTGTTCTTTGGCGTTGGCGCGATGATCTATTTGTTGGCGCCGCAGCTTGCTGCGCAGTTTCCGGAATTCAGACAGCAGGCGGTCGAGTACTATCGAACGATTACCAGCAGCAGCCAGCGTCTCAATCAATATTTCATGCAACACCGCATGCCGGAAGGTGTTGTCAAAGCGGTGAACGATAGCGTGCTCGGGCTGATCGCTAAAGGCGGCGAAATCGTTAGCGTAGCCGTCGAGCGGATGCTTGGTTTGATCATCTACCTTCCATGGCTGGTGCTGATTCCAATCCTGGGCTTCTTTCTCTTGAAAGATGCCGACAGCTTTCGCCGCTCGGCACTTGCGATGCTGCCGCGCGGACGCCTCCGCTGGCGTGGCGACGAGTTCTTCCAGGATGTCAACAGTACCCTGGCCGCTTATATTCGCGCGCAACTGACAGCCTGCGTTTTGATTGGCGTGATTTCGAGCTTGGGCTTTGCGTTGATAGGAATGCCGAGCCCACTCGTGCTGGGGCTGATCGCAGGCGCGCTCGAATTTGTGCCGCTGGTGGGTCCTTTGGTCGTGGCGATTCTGGCAGCCTTGCTGGCGCTGCTGCATTCCGGTTTCGGGATGGCGTTTGTCGTCCTGCTGTTTCTCGGGATCTTAAGAATCGTTCAGGACTATGTGATCTATCCGCGCATCATCGGCACCGGGATTCACCTGCATCCGCTAGCAGTAATTCTCGCGATTCTCAGCGGGGCAGTCGCCATTGGCTGGAGCATCGCGGCAGTGGAACCATCGCTGAGTTTTTGGAAGAAGCAGTTATCGAAGGCGAACCCGAACGCTTCGCTCGTCCCACCGTCAGCACCACGCCCGAGGAGATGGCCCACGCCCGTCCCGATCTGCTAACCGGAGAATTGAAGCCGAAGGTTGATTGATATCCCGCTCAGAACCGCGGGTGGTAGCGGATGGTTGATCTCTGATCACCAAGCAGCTCCGACATTTGACGTCAGTTCAATCACCGCCCAATCTGTGGTCTTCACGGCCATGGCGCCCGCAATACGAGCAGACGCGAGTTATTAATTATCCGAAATACAACTGCTGGGAGCGCAGGCGTCCCGCCTGCATGAAGCCGCGCAGGAAGACCGTGCCTCGCATCTCTGGGCGGGCGGGACGCCCGCGCTCCCAGTTTCAGTTCGCGCCAAACCGCTGGCGATACTCAGTTGAAGTGATGAAGGCTTTCACCATTTCGGCGTTAACAAAGTTGCCGTTGAACTGATTCAGCTTCGTTAGCCAGAAATCAAAGCCGGTGTAGTCGGTGTCCTGACCGCTGTTCGGATCGCGTCGAAGATAACCGAAGAACTGCATCAACACCAACGCCCGGTTGAACTCCTGGCTATTAAGCGTCGCGTTCTCCGATACTTGTCGCAACGCCTGCGCGCGTGCGCTCGTGTTGCTCGTATCAGTCGCACTTCCAAACAGCGCAATTGCGGCCGCTCGCTCGCTGGATAACAGCACATTGCCGGCGTTCGTGTTCAGCTTGTCGACAAACTGCGCTGGGCTCATCGTCGTCGGAAATGCAGTTGTGAACCGCGAACGTTGTACGCAGTCATTCGTGAAAGCCTGTTTGTTATTCTCCAGCACCGTCTCCCAACCGGTCGCCCCGACGACTACGCCGCTGCCAATCTGTTGCGTGTCCGGCAAGAACTCGTTGAAGCGCACGATCGGCACCGCGAATTGATGCGTCCCGCCAAAAGTTGAAGCGCCACTGCCATTACCGTAGGCAGTTTTGTAAATGCGCTCGACCAGATAACCCGTCTGCTGAAATTCGATCGAGAGAAAGTAAGCAGCCGAGACGTTGATCCGCTTCAGATCAATGCATGACTGATTGGTTCCGCACGAAGCGATCTCATTCGTCCAGAAATCCCAGCCGCCCTGATCGGGATATCGGCCGAGGAAATCATAGTAATGCTGCTGCACAAAGAACCGCGCCTGATCGACTGGATTCGTCGTCAAGGTGTCGTTCTCAGTGATATTCAGCGCCGCAGTGCTTTGCGCGGACAACGTAGCTCCGGTTGGATTGCTGAGCGTCAGGTTTACCGTGCGAGTTCCCGCAACGTACCCGTTGTCGATGATCAGCACGGTGAAAGTCTTGCTGGTTTCACCCGTAGCAAGACTGAGCACGCCGTAAGCTGCCGTGTAGTCTTTCCCCTCTTTCGCCGTGCCGTCACTGGTCGCGTAGCGAACCGTTGCCGCGCTTGAGGTCTCGCCTGATCTGGTAACCGTGACGGTCGTGCTGCCGGCGCCTTCACCTGCACTGTAGCTTGCCGAATTAAATTGGATCGTTGGACTTGGAGCAGCCTGCGCTCCAAACCTCGCTCGGTATTCCGTCGAATTCACAAACGCATCGACGAGCGACAGAAGCGTGCCTCCCTGATTCAGCATCTGCAAGCGACTGGCATAGAGCGAATCCGCGTCATGTCTCAGATAGCCGAAGTAGAGCATTAAGACATTCGCTGCGTTGGATTCGTTAGCGACTAACGTTTGATTGTCCGCGACACTGCGCAGGGTTGAAGCCAGTGTCCCGTATTTGCCGTGCAGGGCATTCACCAAAGCAGTGCGCTGCGTGGACGTTACTACGCCGCCGACGTTTGTGTTCAGCTTGTCGACGAATTGCTCAGCCGTCAGATTATTCAACGACGGGTCCATGAGTATGGCTCGCACGATGAACGCATTGACGAGATTCGCTTTGCTGGTTTCCAGATCCGCGCTGCCAATCAACGTGCTGCGATCCAAAACGAACTCGGCATAATTCGGCTGCCGGCCCAGCAGCGTCTTGTACAGGCGATAGACGAAATACCCGTTGCCTTGAAACGCTGGGTCGTTGAAGAACGTGTTGGAAACGTTGATGCGCTGCGTGCGAATGCAGGTCTGATCGCTGCCACACTGCGTGATGGGCGTCGCCGAGTTAGTTACCTCGGCTAAGGTCGGCACACGATTGAGAAAATCGTAGAACTGCTGGCCGACAAAGAACGGCGTGGCATCGATCGGATTGGTTGCCGCCTGCACGCCCTCGTTTGCTTTGCTTCCCGCCGCGTCATTGTCGGTGATGGTGACCGTGGCGGTGTTTTGTGCTCCGAGCACGCCGACGTCAGCGCTCTTCAGATTGATTTTGAATGCCTCGCTACTTTCCTGGTAGCCATCGTCGACGATGGGAATGGTGATGGTCTTTGAAGTTTCGCCGGCGGCAAAGCTCAACTTTCCATACGTCGCCGTGTAGTCCGAAGCCTGCTGAGCCACGCTGTCACTCGTGAAGTACTTGACGTGGAGCGGCATTGAAGTGTCGCCCGAGC
>QHXE01000070.1 GCA_003222835.1 Acidobacteriota bacterium
GGCCTGTTCGATCTGCTGGCGAAAGTTGATCGTGGAACCCGAGGTGTCCAACAGCATCACCAAACTGAAAGGAGCTTCTGTTGGCTCGAATACAGCGATGGGCCTCTGCACGCCGTCTTCGTAGACAACGAAATCCTTTTGAGAGAGCGTAGTGATTGCGTGTCCCTGCCGGTCCACCACGCCGACGTTCAGTTGCACCAACGACGTATCAACTTTGATAACGTCTTCCTGCGCCTGAGCGTTTACAGTCAATCCGATGGAAAGCGAGAGTGCTGAAAGACAAAGAATCAGGACCAGATGCTCTGGTCGATTGCAGAGTATGCGGACAAGAGAGAACGATGAAGCCATGGCCTGCCGATTAGTAGTCTCAGATGTTTGCTGGGGTAACTGAGTATGCCTGTGGCTCACTGAACTTTGCAACCGCGCGCTTCTCACCCCGAGAGGTGAACCGCTACAGCGTCAGAACCATCAAGCGGTAGCGACCAAATGATTTCCCCATTCTTCCATTTGAAATACTTCCGAACTTGGAATGCTAAGGCAGTGGCAGACTCCGATAAGTAGCAAATGAACAGTAGGAAACAATGATCTGCCCGACTTGATGCTATTCCGCGGAGAGACAATTGAATATAATCCCCACACCTTAAAGATGGGGAGTTCCTCCCACGATGCACCATCCTAACTTCTGCGCTGAATGCGGGGCGCAACTAAAACGAAAAGGTTGGGGTGTCTGGAAAAGCCGCAACTTCTGTGAAGACTGCGTACGCCGCGAGGGTAAGAACGGAGTGGTATGGTCACTGACGGCCATCGCAGTGATTGCGATTTCAGCGTTCGCATTGGGCCGATATCTACGCCCCGCACCACCGCCTTTGATCATTGAGCGCGCGTCGAACTCGCCGTTGTCGGATTTGCCGGTAAACGCGAACGAACCTGCGCGCAAGTCCAACCATGACGACGATTCAACCAAAGACCCATCTCGTGTCGCGCAGTCTACGGACGACCCGGTCTATATTTGTGGCGCCCGCACGAAGAAAGGCACGCCATGTCGCCGACGCGTACATTTTGCCGGCGAACGCTGCTTTCAACACAAAGGCATGCCGGCGATGTTGCCGGTCGATAAACTGATCATAAAAGGCGCCGGCTCGTCGAAACAATGATCTGATTCGCGTCGTGAGTCTGACAAGTGGCTCGTCTTTGAGGCCGTGCAAGTTCGATGTTACGATCAGCCGAGAATTGGAGATCAAATCATGCAGGTCCTGGAACGAACGATTGAAGTCAGCTTTTCACCGTTGCTCCGCCGCTACACACTCGAAGAATTTTGGGAACTTCCCGATCCCGAGGATCGCTCACACTATGATCTGATTGGAGGTCAGCTATATATGGTCCCGCCACCTGATCCGCTGCATGGAAGTGTTGATTCACGTCTCACCAAATCGCGAAGTTCTCCACCCGCGCGAAGGGATTTACCGAGTCGTTGGGTTAGCGACCTACCTTGACCCAGACATGATGTATGTATCGGAAGATTTAATTAGGAGCATGGGAAAGAAGCGCACCTCAGCCGATATTGTGTTTGAATACTCGTCGAAGAGCACAGCCAGCTACGATCAAACTACCAAAGCCGATACGTATTTGGCTCTGGGAGTGCGAGAACTCTGGCTCATCGATTCAGAGAATGTCCTTATTGAAGTGCGCAACGCGCGAATGCACGAGCGTCAGCCGGTTTGGGAGATTCGCCGTTATGGAAAAGGCGAGTGGGCAGAATCTGAAGTTCTTAAAGGTTGGCGGGTCTCCGTGAACGAATTGTTCGAAGGTTTAAGCTTGAACCTATGATCTTCGCCGAGAAGAACGCCGGTGAGTTCGTTGCTCCGGTGGTTCTGCCATTCGAGCGATCTCCGGATTCAATTTCCCGGTCTCACTAAGCAACGGCAGCAGTCGTTTGTCCGGCATCAGGAACGCCGCGCGCAGTGGCACCGGACGTGCGCCCGGGCGCGTGACCACGCCACAGCGCACGCCGCGCACTTCCTGAATCCAGGCCGCGAACTCTTCGGCGTTTCCGATGGTGGCCGACAATAAGAGCATCCGAATGCGCGGCGGGGTCAGGATGATCGCCTCTTCCCAGACATGGCCTCGATCTTCATCAGCCAGGTAGTGCGCTTCGTCGAAGACAACCAGGTCCGCGCGCACCTCTTCACTGCCGCGCAACGCGTCGAATAATTGATTGCGAAAAATCTCAGTCGTGCCGACAATGAGCGGCGCGTTTGAATTCTCTTTGCGATCGCCGGTGAGAATGCCGACGCGCTCTGGTCCAAACTCCTCGCCGAACTCCGCATACTTTGAATTTGTCAGCGCTTTGAGCGGCGTGGTGTACCAGGCGCGCTTTCCTGCGTCGAGCAATCGCCGAATTTCTTCGCGCGCTATCCAGGTCTTGCCGCTGCCGGTGGGCGCGGTAACTAACACATCTTCAAATTCGAGTGCCGCCAGAGCTTCGATTTGAAATGGATCAGGTTTGAAAGCCGCTCGTTTCGGCGAGCCAATACCCGATAGCAGCTCGCGCAATTCGCGTCCGTAACTTCCAGTGGACGGCGGCAGGCTCCCGAGCGAACCTGATTTTTGCGCTCGGGTTGATTCCACGTCGCGCAGCTTTGATTTGTTCCGAGCGTTCGGTTGGTCGCGAGTTCTGCCTTTCCGTTTTCCATCGTGATGACGATTTCCGCGTGAGCGTATCATGCCGACATTGTATGCCAAGCTCCACGCGCGCGACATCTTAGGGGCTTCGGTTGCGGCTAACTTCGCGGTGTCTTAGTATCTTCAAATGACCGAATTACTAAATAAGAAAGGATGAGTTTCGCAACGCAGCGCGCAGGCGCGGCGTCTAAATTGGTCGTTCATTCATGATGGCAATGCTGGATTTTACAGATTCGGGCGGGCTCTTCGAGAACTTTGAAGTCAATCGCGAGCCAACCTGGCCAAAGTTCAAGTGGCTGATTGCTCAATCGGCCGCGTGGCACGTGCTCGTGATTACGTGTGTCTTACTGATTCCGCCGGTTCGCAACGCGCTGAGCCTCGCGATGATTTTTTCTGGCGGACGCTTCGTCGATAAGCCTTACAACAAGACCGAGATCGGCGACGCCGACATTACCGAACTCAGCTTTGAGAAATTCCATTACCCGGAAGGTTATTTCGCGATGGATCAGCAGGGGATGCCGAACCCAACGCCTCAATTTCTCGGCTCATCCTTCACGCCACGGAGTTTCAAACCAGTGCCTGTCTACAGTCCTTCGCCAACGCCGATGCCTTCGCCGACGGCTACTCCCTCGCCGGCGATTGCCGCCAACAAACTGCCTGATGCCACAGCGAAACCGTCCGCGACCCCAAAGACTGCGGATGACAAGGCGGCAGAAAAAGCGCAGCAACGTTTGGAGTCGGCGTCCAAAGCCACCGGAATTGAATTGCCCCAGGAGGGCGAAGTCAACAAGACACCATTCAAGGATTTGGCGGCTTATGCCACTGACTTGAAGAACCAGGGCAAGCTCGACTTTGAAAAGCCGTTCGAGATTTCGATTGATACCGAGCTGAACAAGGAAGGGAAACTGATAAATCCGAAAGTAACTAAAAAGACGGGCGACCCGAATCTCGCCGATCTCGGTAGCAGATTGGTGGCCGCGATGAATGACAGTGGCATCTTGTTTTATCTGAAAAGGATTAATGAAGACAAACCTGGCACGAAGGTC
Source organism: Acidobacteriota bacterium (assembly GCA_003222835.1). The sequence continues at coordinate 3,729 of QHXE01000070.1, forward strand.
ACGTTTACCATTAAGCAGGATGGGAATGAAGTTGTGGCAACGGTCGAATCAGAAGTGGCGTCGGTGGTCAGCGCGCGCCAACTCTCAAACGCTTTCAGTCTGATGCTGGACGTGGGCGCCGAATCGCGCAAAGGCAAAGACGAAGAAATTCTTCTCAGAAGCACGACGGTTTCTCCTGACGGCAAGAAAGTAGTTTTCAAACTGAACATGGCACATCAGGACGTCGTCGATATAGTCAAACGTGGGATGGAGCCGTCTCCCACGGCTTCGCCTTGATTTGGAGTGCGGCCACGACGCCGTTTTGGCTCGCCGTCGAGAGATTGCCCTATTAGGATTGCCCATTAGTGAAATGAGGTAACCGCCATGCAAAGAAGATTCGCCTCGTTTGCGTTTTCATTCGTCGCTGCCCTCTTCTTCGCTTGCGCCGGCCCGCCCCAACCAGTTGAACAACAGCCCGCGGCCACACCGAAGGAGGAAAAAGTGGGACTTAACGCATCCAGTACTGCCTTCAAGGAAGGCGAACCGATTCCAAAGCAATACACTTGCGATGGCATCAACATCTCGCCGCCGCTGGAGTGGACCGGCGTGCCAAAGACGGCAAAGACGCTCGCGATCATTTGCGACGATCCCGACGCGCCCGCGGGCACCTGGGTGCATTGGGTGCTCTACAATCTGCCGGCTGACAAGATTGGTTTGATCGAGAACACGCCGGCGACTGAAGCACTTCCAGGCGGCGGCATGCAGGGCACCAACGACTTTAAGAAGATTGGCTACGGCGGTCCCTGCCCGCCAAGCGGCACGCATCGTTACTTCTTCAAAGTCTACGCGCTCGATTCGGAGCTTCCTTTAAGGCCTGGCGCTACCAAAGCTGATTTAGAAAAAGCGATGGAAGGGCATGTCGTGACGCAGGGACAGTTGATGGGAAAATATGGGCGGTAGTCCAGGGACATGCCTGAACGTTCAGCGTCTGTTCAACCTGCTCCCACGATACGCCAGTTGGCATTGGATTGAGTGGGAACCGTCTTGTGCTTCTCTACCCAATCGATAATCAACTCCCGCACTTCTTCGCTTGAGCGATACACTACCGGCGCGCCTTTGTACATCGTGTAGTTCCCACCGCCGTTGACACGATAGTTATTCGTTACCACGCGCAGCTTCTGTTCCGGCGCCAATGGCCGGCCTTTGAATTTCAAATTCTGAATCCGCTGTCCAAAAGGCTTGGTGAGATCGATGTCGTAAGTCACGCCTGCGGCCATATCGAAGTTGTAGCCGGGAACGCGCTGATCGATCAGTTCCGCGAGGCTTTTTCCCTGTTCGTATTCGCGAAAGTACTGGGCGGAATGCTCCAGAGCCTCCTTCAACTGCTGGCCGGTCAGTTCCAAAGTAACGAGTGTGTTTTCGTATTCGTACAGACCGGCGATATTGCGCACCGTAACTTTGCCTTTCGGAATGCGCGCCTCCGGATTGAAGCATGCCGCCATTGAAACGTCGGCGTTCCCGGCTTCGAGCTGCACACGTTGAATCAGATCGATGATCGCAGTATCGCGAAAGCGGCAGTCGCGCGCCGTCAATTCTTCTGAAGATTCGCCGATCGCGCGACCCAGCCAATCCTGCGTTTCCTTGTCATAAGGCTCGCCAAGTTTCGCGATTTCCGGATCGAGCGTCGTCTTTTCGGTGACTGGAATTGTCCGCGCCGAGTTTGCGATCACGTGCCAGCGTCCGCCAACCTGTTCCAAATACAAATCCACCCGCGCCACATGGCTGGCCCAACGATTTGCCTGCGTCAGCAACACGCCGTTGACCACCAGCGAAGAGACTTCGCGATGCGTGTGGCCCAACAGGATTATGTCCACGCCCGGCACATGGCGCGCAATCGCAATCGCGGCGTTTTCGTTGGGCACTTGTGAAGGATTGATTTGGCCCGTGCGCAAATCCTCTTCGATACCCATGTGCATCGCGATGACGACGAGGTCGACTTTCTCACTATTGCGCAAGACAGCGACCCACTTTCTGGCTTCGCTGACGGTCTCGTGAAATTCCAGGCCAGCGTAGTTGGGCACGTTTTCCCAGTTGGGAATCCCCGGCGTCGTCAGTCCCAAGACGCCCATGCGAACACCGCTGACTTCTTTGACGATATACGGCTTATAGTGAGTGCGGGGGGTGCCTTTATCATAAGTATTCGCCGATAGCCACGGAAACTTTGCTTCGCTGCGCGCTTTCTCCAGAACGTTCAAGCCGAAATTGTATTCGTGATTGCCGACCGTCATCGCGTCGTAATGCAGAGCGTTCATCGCCAGCATCATCGGATCGGGCGGCGTGTTGTTGCGCTTGTTGTGAAAGTACTCGAGCGGCGTTCCCTGAATCGTGTCGCCTGAATCGATCAATAAGAGGTCAGGATCATTCTTCCGCGCTTCTTTGACCAGCGTCGCAACTTTTGCGATCCCAACGTTGTCGTATTTGTTCGTGTAGTAATCAATCGGAAAGATGCGGCCGTGCATGTCAGTCGTGCTGAGGATGACAATATGCGCGCGCGCGGGCGCGCTTGCCCGGCCCGCGATCGAGAGCAGAACGGCTAAGGTTATCGTGAGAGTGGGTGCGGCAATTCTAAATAAAGTTATCCAGCCGCGTTTAGTTCTTTGCGGAGTCAATAGTTCGGCCATTTGATTACAGCGCAGGAAAGTTTACCACACGCGAGGCGACGATTCCTTCCAGTGCGCCAAGAATTTGTAGGTAAGTCCGGGCGTAACGATGCCGTCTCATTCTCACTCTGCTTTAGGAGTCTGTCGGGAAATCCCGTAGGGATGCAATGTTTATAGAAAAGCTCGAACCGATTGATCCCGGAGAGCCCATTCATGGGCGAACGATAGTCGGTTGCGCTCCTAAAGGAGCAACTACATCTCAATTGTGCCTACCCTTCTATAGACATTTCTCCGCTACGCGGTTTTTCCGACAGATTGCTAAAGCAGGGTGTGAATGAAAGCTACCTACAAATTCTTGGCGCACTGGGTTCCCTCAACGTTTTTGCGTTTTCGCTTTCTTCTTGATTATGATGAAGATTCAAGATCGACCAGCAAAATCTTTCCGGCGGATCGGCCATCATGAGTCAAGCTCAAATTGAAATTGAACATTCATTCACACGCCCACTAACGACGCTTTCGGAAGACGAACAGATGTTCCGCGAGAGCGTGCGCGAGTTTGCCGAAGGCGAGATTCGCAAACGCGTCGAAGAGATGGAAAAGCAGTCGTCTCTCGATGCGGCGTTGATAAAACAATGCTTCGCGTTGGGTTTAATGGGAATTGAAACGCCGGAAGAGTTCGGCGGCGCGGGCGGCTCGTTCTTTCAGGCAATTCTGGCCGTGGAAGAACTCTCACGCGTCGATGCTTCGGTCGGTGTCTTCGTCGATGTGCAGAACACCCTGGTCAATAACGCGCTTTTGGGTTGGGCAAATCCTGAGCAGCAGAAGAAATATCTTCCGCAACTAGCGGCTGAGAAAGTTGGTGCTTATGCATTGAGCGAAGCTGGTTCGGGTTCAGATGCATTCGCGATGCAAACGCGCGCGATCGATCGCGGCGATCATTTCGTCTTGAATGGTCGCAAGCTCTGGATCACAAACGGCAAGGAAGCGGACATCTTCGTGCTCTTCGCCAATGCGAATCCCGAAGCCGGCTATCGCGGCATCACGGCGTTCATAGTCGAGAAAGGCTTCGAAGGGTTTTCAGTCGGCAAGAAAGAAGACAAGCTTGGGATTCGCGCGTCATCGACAACTGAGTTGATGCTGGAAGATTGTGTAGTGCCGAGAGAAAACGTGCTCGGTGAGATCGGCAAGGGTTACAAAATTTCGATTGAAACTCTGAACGAAGGCCGTATAGGCATTGGCGCGCAGATGATCGGAATCAGCACCGGCGCGCTTGCATCCGCGCTTGCTTATACGAAAGAACGCGAACAGTTTGGTAAGAGCATCAGCGAGTTTCAGGGCGTCCAGTTTCAACTCGCCGAAATGGCTACTGAATTGGAAGCCGCGCGCCTGCTGGTATATAACGCCGCGCGCATGAAAGACTCACGCCAGAACTTCGTGAAAGAAGCAGCCATGGCCAAGCTCTTTTCGTCGCGCGCCGCCGAACGCATCTCTTCGAAAGCGATTGAGTTATATGGCGGCTACGGCTATGTCAAAGATTATCCGGTCGAAAAGTACTGGCGCGATTCGAAGATCGGCGCGATCTACGAAGGTACTTCGAACATGCAGTTGCAGACGATTGCGAAGTTGATAATTGGAAAGTGAATGGCAGCCAAACAGGTGAACGCGGAAGAGATCAAGCGCTATTTGAGCGAGTTGAACGAAGAGCTACGTTCCATGGATGTCAAGGGCGAGATTTGTTTGTATGGTGGTGCGGTCATGGCGCTGGCTTACAAGGCTCGTCCTGACACTGACGATGTTGATGCGATCTTTGAACCCGTGCGTTACATTCGAATGGCCGCCCGCCGAGTCGCCGAGCGTCATGGGCTGCCGATAGGCTGGCTGAATACCGCGGTCGAAATGTTTCTCGTGCCGCACGAGAGGCGCATCCTGCTCGACCTTTCTCATTTGAAGGTGTACATACCGCCAGCTGACTACCTACTAGCAATGAAAGTACTAAGTGCTAGACCGGGTACTTTGGATGAGGATGATCTGGCAGTGCTAATTAACCACCTCGAACTTGGCAGTCCGGACGAAGTAACTGAGATCGTCAAGAGCTATTATCCAAATAAAGAAGTGAACCCACGCGCCCGTATTCTGCTTGAGGAGATATTCAAAGGGCAATGATAACGCTCAAGGAAACGAGAGAAAAAATCGCTAATGACAAGCGCTGGTGGTGTATTCACCTGATGAATTTCGTTGACGACTTTCGTCGTCACCGAGATGTGAGAGCTATTGAAGATCCCTTCGACTTTTGCGACGACCACAAGATGGATGCGCTTCTGGCCTCGACCGCCGAATGCTTGTGTGACGAGTTCCAGTTAACGACGCCGGCATGGCTAAGAAGCGTTCCCGATTGTAAAGAACCATGGTTTGTCAGCGGTTTTGAAAGATTGAAAGCGATCGCCATCGTCGAGAGTCCCTTGCGTTTTCGCATGCGCAAGATTTTTGTTTGCGAGAATTTTCTGAGTCGGGTTTGATTATGGCTGCATCACGAATCGAGGTCTTCGAACAGATTCTGCAATCCGATCCGGCAAACAGCGCGGTACTTTTCGGATTGGCGAAGGAATACGAAAAGGGCGGAGACGACGCGAAGTTAATTGAAACGCTCGAGCGTTATCTTGCCGCCGCCGATGATGAAGGCAACGCGTACGGCATGTTGGCGCGCGCGTACGAGCGCGTGAAGCAGATCGATAAAGCGCGAGAAGCCTATCGGCGCGGCGTCGACGCTTCGATGGCGCATGGGCACCCGGGAATGGCGGAAGAGTATCGTCAGATTTTGGAGAACGAATTTTCAGATCATGAGTGACACCAAAGTCTTAAGACTTGTAAAGAAAACCGAAGGCGAACTTCCGGAGAAGGCTTTCACCGCCCAAGCTGTAGCGGCGCCCGAGCCGAAGCCCACGCGCGAGCCGAAACCTGCGCCCGTTACGGCAATCAAATCCGTGCCGCGGCGTGTGGGTGCTAAGCCAAAGCAACCGCAGACCCGCCTTAGTCGCGAAGAGATGGTGAAGATATTTCGCACGATGTATCTTTCGCGCCGGCTCGACGACAAAGAAATTCAGATGAAGGGGCAGAACCGGATATTTTTTCAGATTAGCGGGGCCGGCCACGAGGCGATCCTGGTGGCGGCGGGCATGTGTCTGAAGCCTGGTTATGACTGGTTCTATCCATACTATCGCGACCGCGCGTTGTGTTTGCAGCTGGGGATGACACCGCTCGAGATGTTATTGCAATCGGTCGGTGCTGAAGCGGATCCAAATTCGCACGGCCGGCAGATGCCTTCGCACTGGGGCCACAAGAAACTCAACATAGTCTCGCAGTCGTCGCCGACGGGTACCCAACTTCTGCAAGCAGTCGGCTGCGCTGAAGCCGGTTATCGAATGAAGCTCGTCACGGAAATGAAGAAGCGCCTCAAGAGTTTTCATCACGACGAAGTCATTTACGTTTCGTTCGGCGACGGCACGACCAGTGAAGGCGAATTCTGGGAGGCGCTCAACACGGCGTGCAATTTGAAACTTCCAATAGTATTTCTGCTCGAAGATAACGGCTACGCGATCAGCGTGCCGGTTGAGGTGCAGACCGCCGGCGGCGACGTTTCGAAATTGGTTCGAGGGTTTCCTAATCTTTATCGGCAGCAATGCGACGGCACTGACCCGATTGAATCGCTCGCAGTGATGCGGCGCGCGGTGGACAACTGTCGCAAGAACCGCGGCCCCTCGTTCGTGCACGCGAAGGTGATTCGGCCTTACTCGCACTCACTTTCCGACGACGAAAAGCTTTATCGATCCAATGAAGAACGCGCTTCCGACGCCGAGCATGATCCAATCAAACGATTTGGCGCGCAGCTTGTGCAGGAAAAAGTCATCGGCCAGGACGAGCTACAACAACTCAAAGATGAAATCGATCGGGAGCTGAACGAAGCGGCCGACAAAGCGCTCGCGAGTCCACAGCCGGCGCCGGAAACGGCAACGCAGTTTGTTTACTCGCCCGATGTCGATCCGACTTCGAAAGCGTTCGACACCGAAGCTGGCGCTCAACTCAGCGGCAATCCCGGCACGATGGTCGATCTAATTAATCGCTGCTTACATACCGAGATGAAGCGCGATCCGCGCATGGTCGTCTTTGGCGAAGACATCGCCGACTGCTCGCGTGAAGAGATTCTCGACAAAGTGAAAGGCAAGGGCGGCGTCTTCAAAGTTACGGCTAACTTGCAGCGCGAATTCGGGAGCGCGCGCGTGTTCAATACACCCTTGGCCGAAGCGAACATAGTTGGCCGAGCCATTGGAATTGCCACCCGCGGACTAAAGCCGGTCGTCGAGATTCAATTCTTCGACTACATCTGGCCGGCGATGCATCAGATTCGCAACGAGCTGGCACTGTTGCGCTGGCGTTCAGGCAACGAATGGAAATGTCCCGTCGTGCTGCGCGTGCCCATCGGCGGCTATCTGAAAGGCGGCGCGATCTACCACTCGCAATCGGGCGTGTCGCTCTTCACACAGATTCCCGGCCTGCGCGTGGTCTACCCGTCAAACGCGCTCGACGCGAACGGCCTGTTGCGCACCTCGATTCGCTGCGACGATCCGGTGATGTTTCTGGAGCACAAGCATCTCTATCGCCAGACTTACAACAAATCGCCTTATCCACCCGACGATTTCATGATTCCGTTTGG
>QHXE01000071.1 GCA_003222835.1 Acidobacteriota bacterium
GACGAGCCGCACATTGCCCAGCCGGAACTACGGCAGGTAATAGCGGAAAGAGGTCCAAACCATATTGTCAACGGCTTTGGGCGCAATACCAGCACTACCCGCCGCCAAGCCACCACTTCCAGACCAGCCGGTCCTGGTCAAGTAGGAATAGGTCATGCCCCAGCGAAAGCCACCCTTAGGCCCTTGGTAAATCTTATGCCAGAAGCCGAGGGTACCTTCGATGACTACACGCGCATCGCCAGCGCAAGTGCCGCCAGCGTTCGGAGCGAGTTGAGTAGCAGGAGGATTCTCAGTACTGCAGCCGGAGTTGTTGGACCCAGAGTTGCCGTAACCACCAATTCCGGTGTTGGAGCGGGCTACCGTTGTCGCTCCGCCTACTGTGGTGACCCTTACGCTGGTGTAATTACTGTACGCGGCGCGGGCCGCATATTCCGCTCCGCCGTACGTAAAGATGTCCAGCTTCGGCGTCGGGTGGAACTCGAGGATACCGAGACCATGACCGGTGCGAATCGGAGCTAGCGTGCCGTCGGGACGAGCGGTTGCATCGGCCAACTGTGAGGAGCCGAAACGGCCGATGCCGTCGCCGTAGACACCTTTGACACCGAAGTCCAGCTTCTTCGCGAAGAGTGGAACGCGGAGGCTTGCTCCACCACCGCCGCCGGTCCTCGAGTCATTGAGTGCGCCAGCCGCGGTAGGAGCGAGGGCCCCCGGCGACGCCGCACAACCGATTTGCGGGCCCGTATAGGTAGTCGTGCCAACGGTCCCGGCCGCGATATCGCTAACAACCGCGCAAGGATAAATGCGGGCACGGAGCTGGCTGACGATTCCGAAAACTTCATAGTGGCCGAAGCCGGGATCCAGGGCGGCCTTGATGACAATGTCCGGAGCCTTATTAGGTGTGTAACCTGTGGTGTCGGTGAAGTTGTTTAGACCGCCTCCGTTTCCGGGAGCAGCGTACCAGAAGTTTTGAGAAGTGGCCCCTGCCGCGTTCGTGAAAGCCGAGAAGCCTCGACCGCCGAGGGTAGTCTGGGGACCTTCGATAGAGGCGCCGAGAGTCAGTTTATTGTCCATAAGGCTCTGAGTTACACGCAAAGAATAGGCCCGCTGCCAAGTGAAGCCAACGACGTACTGGGGATCGATCATCATTGGCAAGGCTTCGCCGCGGTTCTGAATGCCCTTCCTGTTCTCGGTCGCGAGACTCCACATCTGGCCGCCGGTGATCGAAAGGCCACTGTCAAAAGCGGCTTGCCCCCATAATTGACGCTGGCGGAAAACATAGCTGTTGCTTTGACGATTGTTGGAGGTAGCGCCCGCTCCGAGGAAGTCCATCTCGAAATAGCCGGTCAGCTTGGCGCTGCCGACCTTCGACTCGGCCAACAAAGTGGTGCGGGTCTGGCGAGCTGAGAAGACATTCTCAGAAACTTTACTCAGCGCGTTGCCGGGGTAGGGGATGCCGTTGAGCTGGGTGTTGATGTCGGCACTCTCCGCGCGCTGGCGATAAGCCGTTTCCGCAGCGATGAAGCCACCAGGTGTGAGACTGACGCCCTTGTACTTGATCGCGGGCGGGCCGGTTTCCTCCGCCTTCTGGGCGTCGCCTTGCTCCTTGGCCACGGTGGTCTTGAGGACTTCGTTGCTGGCCTTCAAGTCGCTGACGGTGGAGTTGAGGGAAATGGCTGTGGACTTCACTTCGGCAGTGGTGTTCACCGCCTCGGCAGCCTTGGTGCTGGCTTCCGCAGCGCGAGCGTTGGCGGCCGCCGCGGCTTCGCGCGCTTCGTCAATCTGGCGGTCGCGCTTGGCGAGCTCCTCCTTCAGCATCTGGAGCTGTTCCTGCTGGGATTGCAGAGTCTGGCGAAGCTCTTCCAGCTGTGCCGCGATGGCTGCATTGGAGTTCTCAGCCTTCTTGGCCGCTTTGGGCTTCGCCGGTTGCGCCCCCTTGGCCGGTTGCGCGTCGGAGTCTTTCGGTGTATCGGCAAAAGCAATTCCGGAAACGAGGAACATCGATAGTGTAAGAGCTACTAGTTTTTTCATTTCCTCTCTCTTTGGAGCAAAATTCGACCTGGTACCGAAAAGAATGCATACCACCCCGCGCCAGAAGGTAAAGGCCCCGTCTTACAACTACGTCAACTAAATGTGAATATCCTGTAACAATCGCTGGGAATCCACGGGAAACCATTGACGTATCAGAGGTTGCGGAACTCTTGGAATGTTAACAACAACGCGTGGAGGCCGAGACGGGCCGAGAAAAGGATCTCCGAGTCACGTCTCCTCCGCTGGCGGGTTGTAAGACAAGCCAAGTCATCCGCACTCTCCAAAGAGCGGCTTCCTCTCTGCACCACGAGGAGGGACCAATTTCGGTGAGGAAATCGTATAGGCAGGGACCATTAGGGTCAAGCTCAAGATTATGAAGGCCTTGCACCTGGAGTATGGATTGCCGTTTAGCAAGGATTTCTTGACAATCGGCGGATGGGTAGATATGAAGGGGGAGTTTTGGGCCCTTCACGTCTAGATAATCTGACTCGCACTCCCATTGCGAGTCTTCAGGGGGTAATCCGGATGAGAATGAAAGCATTTCGGCTCATGATGTTTCTGCTGGTGTGTGCGTTCATAACCGTGGCATGGAGTCGAAGCGCACTTGCGCAGCAGCGGACGGACAATACGTCTGCTGTGAATCCGCTGGTTCGCGTCCTCCAGGCCAAGGGAATCCTAAGTGCTGACGAGGTGGCGCAACTCGCTCAGGCATCGTCTGCCAGCGATGCCGACCAGCGACTTGCCAAGCTACTCCTCATGAAGGGCGTAATCTCCCAAGCCGATTACGACCAGACTGTGAGCACGACGAGCGTGATAAACGCTTCTGCTCCGGCCTCTTCCAGTCCGACCGTAGTCGCTGCTGTGTATCGCGTGCCTGTCAACAATGTGAATGTGTCGAGTGTCGCTCCTGCCAGGACGCCGCCGGCCGAAGAACCGAAAGTAATCCCCGGGGTGGTGCCTCTGCGCGTCTTGCCGATCGACATCGCGAAGCAAGGCGGGCTAATTCCTGATATTAAGCTGGGCAGCGGGGCGAATATGAAGTTGTACGGGTTCTTCAAAGCCAGCGCGGTCTCCGACACGGCATCGAGTGGCGGCCCCACGTTCGGCAGCCAAGACTTTCCGCTTCCACTCCTGCTCGGCGATACGGGGCCCACATCCGACCCGCAATTCCATGTGAAGGCGCGCAGCTTTCGCGTAGGCAGCCAGTTCGAATGGGTTCCAAAAAACTCAAACCTGGTGCTCACTGGCAGAGTCGAGGCTGACTACGAGGGCGACTTCACAAACCAGAACAGCGTAAACATCAGCTCCGTTCGGAACGGCCAATTCCGAACACGGCTCGCATGGGCGCGGCTCGACACCAAGCTGGGTGGAAGCCTGCCGTGGTTCGCGGAGTTCGGCCAGGATTGGGCCCTCTACTCTTCGAGCCTGCCAGCCCTGTACGAGACGACCGGGACCGCTATTGGCATGGGCGCTCTCTGGGAGCGCGTTCCCATGTTCAAGACGGGGATCCAGTTTCAGAGTGGTAATGTGAAGATCCAGCCCGAGTTCGCAATCGTGCTCCCGGTAGCAGGCTCAGCGGGTCTAACCGACGAGCAGCGGGCGCGTTTCGGCGATCGGGCAGGCGCAGAAAGCAACCAGCCTGCCTTGGAGTCCCGGGTCGTTTTGCAATTCCCGCTCTCACATGCCTGGCAGGCTGTTGCGCCGGCGCAACTCATCGTCAGCGGCCACCATGCGCGGATGAATGAGATTATTCCCGCCAGCAGCCTCTCGGCCACCGTGATTGCCGGCTCCACCGGTTGCGCCACGCCTCCCTGTTCCGTTCTTACCACATTCCCTCAAGGCGTCCAGGTGGGTAATCCTCAGAACATCTGGACGGCGGAGGCACAACTGCCAACACCGTGGGTTACCTGGGTGACAAAGTACTACAGCGGTGACGATATGCGGTTCCCCTTCGGCGGGCAACTCAACGACGTCTTTGCTGATCTGAACGGCGCGACCTCGCTTGGGGCCGCGAATGCGGCGTTGAGCTTCAGCGGTCGCAGCATTCCGTTCGGTTGCGCGGGCGGAACTGGCGCGCCCCTGAACTGCAACGGCAGTCCCATCACCATTGCTAGTCTCCGTCCCATCCGCGGCCAGGGTGGCTTCTCTGAGCTGAGCTTCCCCCTGTCGCGAATCTTCCACGCTGATCCGAGCGGCCACAACGCGGGCTGGGTGCTGCACCTTGCCTATGGAACGGACCGCGCAATCGCCAGGGACAGCCGCAAAGGAAACGGGCTGGCCCGCACCGACCTCGACACCGCGTCCCTCACCTACAAAGTGAACGCCTGGATGTCCATCATCGACGAAGTGAGTTACATCGACACGCGAGCCGCAAACCACGGCGGGAAGACCTTCCGGGGCCTTCCGGCGACACAGGCCCACTCATGGCGCAACGAGTTCGGAACGATCTTCACATTCTGAGCGAACCGAAGGTCAGCGGGAGGAAAACATCTCCCATTTGGTAACAGACTGAGCGGGCACGCCTTCTGCGGGACGGATGTTGCAAGCATTTCCGTCCCGCAGAAATGCTACGCCGCAGCAGTTTCAAGGAATTGACTCGCGCGCCTGCGCGGTAGCATCATCGGTTCGGACAAGCACCTTCTTTTCTTGAAGTGAGCTTGTCCGAGCCCATCTGTTCCTCGGAGGGTAACAAGATGGCGAAGAAAAAACAGGAAGGGCTTTCACGCAGAGACTTTATCAAGTTGACCGGGAGCGGCGCTTTGACGACCGGGGTGGGCTCCGGCCCATTCTTTTTGTTCTCGGAACGAGCAGCAGCCGAACAAAAAACGTTGAAAATTCTTCAGTGGAGCCACTTCGTTCCTGCGTACGACACCTGGTTCGACGGGACTTTCTGCAAACAATGGGGACAAAAGCACGATACGAATGTCATCGTCGACCACATCAACCTTGTCGACCTTGCGGCCAAGGCTGCCTCTGAGGCTTCGGCGCGAAAGGGCCACGACCTGTTCATGCTTCTTTCCCCGCCCGCGGCCTACGAAAAGCAAACGATTGACATGTCGCATGTATACCAGGAAGTGGAGAAGAAGCACGGCAAGAAGATCGACCTAGCGCATAAATCCACTTACAATCCAAAAACCAACCGCTACTTCGCTTTTTCCGATTCCTACGTGCCTGATCCCGGCAACTGGCACAAGGACTGGTGGACCGACGCGGGCTTCCCGAATGGCCCGGATACTTACGACGATCTGCGGGTCGGGGCCAAGAAAATCCGAGACAAGACGGGCCATCCCTGCGGGTTGGGGCTCTCACAAGAACTCGATACCAGCATGGCCATGCGCGCACTACTTTGGTCCTTTGGCGGCGCCGAGCAGGATGAAGCCGGCAAGGTTACCATCAATTCCAAGGAGACCATCGAAGCCTTGAAGTTCATGAAGGCGCTCTATCAGGAATCGGAAACACCCGAGGTATTCACATGGACTCCGCCATCCAACAACCAGGCCATGCTCGCCGGGCGCGTTTCTTACGTCGCGAACGCCATCTCCATCACTCGCCAGTCCGAACGCGAACATCTGCCAATTGACAGCAAGATCATGATCTGCGCGGCACCGAAAGGACCAGCGCGCCGCATCGCCGCCGAGCATGTCATGGACTGCTATCTCATCTGGGACTTCGCCGAAAACAAAGACGGCGCACAGCAATTCCTGATCGATTTCATTGACGCCTTCCATGACTCTTTTATCGCCGGCCAGTTTTACAATTTTCCGTGCTTCCCCAGCACCGTACCTAACCTCAAACAGGAAATCTCCAATGATCCGCGGGCCAATCCCCCGGACAAATACAAAGTCCTCGGCAACGTTCTCGAATGGGCCACGAACGTCGGTTATCCCGGTTACGGCACCGCCGCCATTGACGAGGCTTTCAAAGCGTGGGTCATTCCCACGATGTTCGCCAAAGTAGCGCGCGGCGACGAGACTCCGGAGAATGCAGCCAAGGCTGCCGAAGAGGAATACAAGCGTATCTTTGCCAGATGGAAATAACAGGCGGAAAACCGATGGCTGTCGTTGAGACACGCGATCTGACAAAGGTATTCAAGGAAGGACAACTCGGAGCCGTCAACCACGTGAACCTCGAGACTCGCGAAGGCGAGTTCTTGGTTTTCCTCGGGCCCTCAGGATCGGGAAAAACGACGCTTTTGCGAATGATCGCCGGACTGGAAACGCCCACGTCCGGTGAAGTTCTCATCGGCGGCCAGGTCGTCAATCATCTCTCGCCGCGCGACCGCCGTATCGCCATGGTCTTCCAGAGCTATGCGCTCTATCCACATCTCTCGGTTTACAAAAACATTGCCTTTCCGCTGAAGGCGCAAAATGTAAAAAAAGAACTCCATAAGGAAAAGGTCGAATGGGCGGCGTCACTTCTCGGCATTGGTGCGCTTCTTGATCGGAAGCCGCGCGAGCTCTCGGGTGGTGAGCGGCAGAGGGTCGCCCTGGCCCGCGCCATCGTCCGCGAACCGGCCGTCTTTCTTCTCGACGAGCCCCTCTCCAACCTCGACGCCAAGCTCCGCGCCTCCGCGCGTGAAGAGCTTGAGCGTTTTCATCGCCGCGTCGGTACGACAACTATTTACGTCACCCACGATCAAGTGGAAGCCATGGCGATGGGCGACCGGGTCATGGTGCTCAATAAAGGTGTGGTTCGCCAGCTCGGCACTCCTACTGATGTCTATGACAATCCCGCTGACACTTTCGTCGCCACCTTTCTCGGCTCGCCACTGATGAACCTTGCCGAGCTTGGCGACGTAATCGTGGGCTTTCGCCCGGAGCATTTCCGTCCCGCGCCCGCGATTTCCGATGCCGCGGTTCCGTTCCGCTTCAAGGTTGAAAATATCGAATACCTAGGTTCGGAGTGGATTGTTTCCGGCACACTGGTCGGCGGGAAGCTTGAGGGCAAGAAAGTCTTCTCGCGCCTTTCTTCTGCGCAGAATCTCCAGTTAGGGGGGATGTATGACTTTGCCGTGCTGCAGTCTTACCTGAAATTTTTCGACCGCTCTTCCGAAAAGCGGGTCGCGCCGAGGGTCGTCTCGTGGCACTAGCTAGCAACAAAATAAAGTCCATCGGTGCGGCGCAGAGCCCGTTGCTGGGCGCTGCCATGTTTTCACCCGCGGTTCTCTACATCTTGCTGCTCGTCGGCGGACCATTTTTTCTTGCCATCTTTTATGCCTTCAGCGACGCCCGGATCGGTAACGCCGAAATGCATTTTGTTGGCCTGGAAAATTTCCGCAGCATCTTGCAAAGCCCCAGTTTTCGTGTCGCTATCCGCAATTCGTTTATCTTCACCATCTGCTCGCAAATTGTCGTGACCGTCGGCGCCAATATTCTAGCCATTTCCCTGGAAAAGACCTTCCGCGGCCGCGGCTTGATCCGTTTTCTGATTCTTCTGCCCTGGGTTGCGCCCATCGCGCTCGGCGCCATCGGCTGGAAATGGATCCTTGATTCGATTTACAGCGTGATCACCTGGGCCCTCGTGGCCGTGCACATTTACAAGCCCTTTAGCGCTCCCATGTGGCTTGGGGAGCCGCGGCTCGCCATCGCTTCCGTGCTCTTGGTACACAGTTGGCGTCTTATGCCCTTCTCCACGGTCATCTTGCTTGCGGGGCGCACGGCTATCCCCAAGGACATTCCGGAGGCCGCCGCGGTTGATGGCGCCGGCTTCTGGCGCACGCAACTCCAGATTGTTATCCCCATGATGCGGCCGATCATCAGCGTTGCCGTGCTCTTTGGCCTTATCTTCACTTTTACGGACATGACCGTGGTCTACATCCTTACTGCCGGCGGGCCGTTCGACTCCACGCAGACCCTGCCTTCGCTGGCTTTTGCGTTGGGCATTCAGGGCAGCGACCTTGCCGCAGGCGCCGCGATTTCGCTCTTCCTTGTTCCTTTGCTGGTGATTATTGCCTATTTCATGCTGCGCGTGGCGCATCGGGCTGAGGTGAACTGATGGCCAAAGGAATTTCCCGGCGCTTCTGGGGCAAGCTCGTCCACGTTCTCGTGCTGACCACTTTTACGATCTTGCTGGCTTTCCCTTTCTATTGGATGTTGATCACTAGCTTCAAGCAGAATCTCGATCTTTACACGATGGAGAACAACCCCTTCCTTTTTAATGCGAAGCCTACTCTTGATCATGTGAAGTTCCTTTTCACAGAAACCAGATTCGTCCGCTGGCTGGGCAACACCGCGTTCGTCGGTGTCGTCGTTGTTGCCATCACCTTGGTGCTGGCCGTTCCTGCTGCCTACTCACTGGCCCGGCTTTCGGGGCGCTGGGGAGAGCGCCTCGGCATCGGCATCTTTCTTACCTATCTCGTCCCGCCGACCCTGCTCTTCATTCCACTTTCCAGGGTTGTGGCATACCTCGGCCTGCAAGACTCCTTGTGGGCGCTGATTCTCGTCTACCCCACATTCACCGTGCCCTTTTCCATTTGGCTTCTGATGGGTTTCTTCAAGTCGATCCCCAAGGAGCTGGAAGACGCTGCGATGGTGGACGGGCTCACGCGCTTCGGTGCTTTTGTCAAACTGGTGATTCCCATTTCCGTGTCGGGAATTCTCACCGTGGTGATCTTCACGTTTACTCTGGTAACCCAGGAATTTGTCTATGCTTTGACCTTCATCTCTTCCGAATCGAATCAGATGATCGGGACGGGCATCCCCATCTTTTTAGTTCGCGGAGATGTCTACTACTGGGGAGCGCTGATGGCGGCCTGCCTGATCGCCAGTCTTCCCATCGCGTTTATGTACAACCTGTTCCTTGACCGTTTCATTGCCGGCTTTACCGTCGGCGCTGTCAAGTAGCGATCACGACGCAGATTCGAGGCTTATCTCGGGCCAGCAGTCGTGTAGGCGAGAACGATTTGGGTCAAGCGATAAACTCGGCGGCTGCCTGCCCTGAGCGGAGTCGAACGGTCAACTATCGAAGAGGGAGGAGATGGGGACCGGAGCCAGGGGTGCACCGGTCCCCGAGGTAGGACCTTACTTGAAGATCAAGCGCGTTCAGTGTCGCAGGCCGGAGTCACACCCGAATGAAGGACGTGTGAATTCTCCGTGATGGCAGAATCCGGAGCGGGCGCTGAATCGGCCTGTTCACTCTGGCTGGGGCGGACTTCCAGACCGCGGCCGTGACGGACGTCAAGTCCCCGGACCCAGAAGATGATGTCTTCGGCAATGTTGGTGGCATGGTCCGCGATACGCTCGAGGTGACGCGTAGCAAGAATGAATTGCATGCCAGGGCTCACCAGCTTGGGCTCCTGAGTCATGTGCTGGAGCAACTTCTCGAAAATGCGGTCTCGGTATTGATCGACCACATCGTCACTTTCGAGAACCTGGGTGGCCATCTCCACGTTGCGGAAAATGAGCGCGCCAAGACTTTTGCTAACCATGGCGCGCACCGCGGAGGCCATCGGGGCCAACTCCTCGGGAATCTGCGCGCCCTGCATTTCGCGGAGGGAGACGACCCGCTCGGCGAGATTCACCGCGATATCGCCGATGCGCTCGAGGTCATTGGTGATTTTCAGGGCGGCGACAATGAGCCGCATCTCGTCATCCGAAAACGAGCCGCAACGGAGCAGCCGGATCGCATGCTCATCGATGACAATTTCCATTTCGTTGATGCGGGGCTCAAGGAGGAACACTTCTCCGGGGAGAACACTGGTGCGCGGATTCTCAAGACTAACGATGGCGTCAAGCGCGCGGTTCATGGCGCCTTCAACGGTACGCGCCATGGAAACGAGATAGTTCACCAAGGTGTCGTAAAGCACGACTTTCGTGAGTCCAGCGGTTGTTCCCATCGGTCCCTTTCAGAGTGGGAGTCATACTCCCCCTCGTACGCAAAATTCTGCGCCAGAAATGGTTACAGCTTGTTCACACGATTGTGAAAATGGTGCAAAAGAAGGGATTTAGCGGGCGGCTGAACCTACGCGGTATTTTCGTCCGCGCGACATCAGCGCGCGGGGCGAGCGGCAGCCCGCTCCGGGTCGAAAATGGGCACGGTGAAATGAAACTGTGAACCCTGGCCCACTTCGCTTTCCACCCAGATGCGGCCGCCGTGAACTTCCACAAGATGTTTGGCGATGGAAAGTCCCAGGCCGGTGCCGCCGACTTCGCGGGAGCGCGCGACGTCAACGCGGTAGAAGCGCTCGAAGATGCGGGATTGATCCGCTCGCGGGATGCCGATGCCGGTGTCGGAAACCGTGAAGGTAACTTCCGTCCCGTTCGCCGAAGCGCTAACCATGATCTGGCCGCCAGCGGGAGTGTATTGCATGGCGTTGTCGAGCAAATTCTGCAACACTTCGGCGAGACGGCGGCGGTCGGCGGCGATGTCCGGGAGAGGCTGTTGCAGATTCACGGAGATACGCAGGTCTTTCTCGGCGGCCGGGCGTTGCGTGGTTTCGATGCAGCTCTCGACAAATTGGGAAACGCTCAGGCGGCGAATTTCGAGCTCCAGCCGGTCGGCATCCATCTTTGAAAGCTTGAGCAGATCGTCGGTGAGCCGTGCCAGGCGCCGCGAGTGCTCAAGAATAATAGAAGCGTTTCCGCAAAACCCTGAATCGCGGTGAGCGGTGTCCGGAGTTCGTGGGAAACGTTGGCAACAAAATCGCGGCGCACGCGTTCGAGTTTGCGCAGCTCGGTGATGTCATGCAGCACAATCACCGCGCCGGAAGTTTCCGCGGCGCGGACGGATGCGACGGTGACCGCAAAAAAATGCTGGCGCAGGGTGCCGGTGACGATTTCGGTTTCGACGCGGGGCTCGCCCTTCAAGACGCCACGGACCGCCTCAATCAGTTCTGTTTGACGTACCACTTCAACGAGCGCTTTTCCGGATTGCGGCGGCATGTCCAGATCCAGGATTTCGACGAAGCCTTCATTTGAAAAGAGCAGGCGCTCAGAAGAGTTCACGACGGCAACGCCCTCCACCATGCTTGCGAGAATCGCCGAGGAGAGATTGCGCTCTTCGGTTAGCGTGCGAATGGTGCCGTCGAGCTGGGCCGCGGTTTGATTGAGCGAGACTGCCAGCGAATCAAGAGTGTCACCCGAACGATCCGCTTCGATAGGATGAAAGTCACCTTCGGCGACGCGGCGCGAAAACTCCTGCAGCCGGTCCACGCGGTCGGAGAAGGACCGGGATATCAGCAGGGACGCCGCGCCAGTAACGAGCAGCATGACGAGCGACGCCAACCAAAGGCGCCGGCGGAATTCCCAGATCGCCTGGTCCACGGTTTGCAAAGGTAGAGCGAAACGCAGGACCACGGGCGGCGCACCAGCAGGGGACAACCGAACGGCATAATAAAGCAGATCACTCTTGATGGTGACGCTGTGGCGAATGGACTGGCCATCGCCCTTGGCAAAGGCATCGCGAATCTCGGGGCGACCGGCGTGATTCTCCATCGTCGAGGGGTCGGACTGCGAGTCCGCCAGCACCTGGCCGTTGGATGCGATGACCGTGACACGCACTCCGCTGGCGGCCATCTGCGCGACCCAGGTTTCAATGCAGGCGAATTCCCGCGATGCCGTGTAGGAGCAGTTGACAAGCTGGGGTGGATGCGCGAGAGCGATACGCGCAATAGCGGCGAGCTGTTCGAAACCAGAGCGTTCATAGTCGCGGCGCAGCGCGCGCTCGGCGTAGAAATCGACGGGGAGCAGGACCGCGATCAGCAGGGCGAAAAAGGCAAAACCGAGTTTCCAGAAAAGATTAAGCCGCACGGGTTTCAAACAAGTACCCCGCGCCCCGGACGGTTTTCAAATGCACGGGGTTTTCCGGATCGGACTCGATTTTTTCACGCAAACGGCGAACGTAGACGTCCACGCTCCGCGGCGTAACGAAGCGATCCGTTCCCCAGACTGCATCGAGCAATTGATCACGGGTAAAGACACGGTTGGGGCGCGAGGCAAGGTAATAGAGCAGCCGGAATTCGAGCGTGCTGAGCGGTACGGGTTTCCCGGAGTGACTGACGCGATAGGACGCCGGATCAATGGCCAGCTTTCCGATCTCAATGGTTCGCGGTGCGTCGGCGGGCGGCTCGGCACGGCGGAGCAGCGCCTTGACGCGCGCGAGCAATTCGCGCGGACTGAAGGGCTTGGTCACGTAATCGTCGGCGCCCATTTCGAGACCCACGACGCGGTCGGCTTCTTCGCCGCGGGCCGTGAGCATGAGAATGGGCAAACGATTAAGCGAATCGTCCCGGCGAATCTCCCGGCAAATCTCCAGGCCAGAGAGTTTCGGGAGCATG
>QHXE01000650.1 GCA_003222835.1 Acidobacteriota bacterium
CGTATACGCTGGTCAGTTTGATTTTCACTTGGTTTCTCCTTTGTCACGTTCGCGGTTTGGGCCGCGTTGTCTTTTCCCTGTCTTGCTTTTCGCTGGTGTTGCCCTCGTTGGTGATGAACGTTCCCTGCGGTCGAGGTGCCGTTCCAGCGCATCCACGTGATCGGACCAGAACCGGCGGAACTGCTCCAGCCAGGCATCCATCTCCTGAAATGGTCCTGGCTTCAGCCGGTAGAGGCGGCGCTGTGCGTCCACGGTGGACTCCACGAAACCGGCCTCGCGCAGCACGCGCAGGTGCTTTGACACGGTCGGCTGCGGCATGCGAAGTTGGCGCTCGATCTCTCCAACCGACTGTTGTGACGAGACCAGGAGGCTCAATATCGCGCGGCGGTTCGGCTCCGCAATGATTTCGAATACAGATTCCATGCTCTTCGTATACTCCACAGGGTATATACGTGTCAAGGCATATTTTGGGCCGGGCCTCAGTCAACAGTTTCAATCGGCGTGCGCGGATGCACCGTCCGATGCGTTTTTAGCGGGTGCGATTCAGAGCGCTGCGCGCTGCGGTCCGCCGTGGGGATGAACGCAACAGTGCAGTAGCTTTTGTACCGGGAAGTCTTAGTGTTGTATCGGAAGCGCGAAGGGGACTGCCCGAGCACGGTGCGTTCAAGTCGGCTTTTCACCAGCAATTTAACCGTCACTGCTAGCGCGTTTTGTCGATACAAATGTTGAGACCAACCCACTTTTCTAGTCTTTCGAGTGTTGTTGATGATTCAATTTGACTCGGCTGGCTTACGCGGGTCTTGTGTGGCATCCACGTACTCGGTCGAAGATGGACCGAGCCCGGTAATCTGAACGACAACAGGCTCGTCACCGGTTTCTGCGAAGTGATTCCGAGATGGTGGTTCGGTGTAGAAACTACCCGGTGGCAGAGCTTTCAGTTTCGCCTCGTCAAACTTATCGCCGTAGCCGATATGCCATGTGCCAGAGATTACGGTCGCAACCCTGTCGTCACGATGGGAGTGTGCAGCGATGCGCGTATGTGCTGGGACGCGAAGCATGATGGTATATACGCCTGCTTGGTCTGGATTGCCCTTCAGAACAACGGTCTGGATTCCGCCAACGCCTGAGCTTCCCGTGCCCGGATTGCCCACTTGCGGGAACTTGTATTCCGTGGGAGTGAATCGTTCTTCGTTTGCGCCGCCGTCAGCATTGCTTGCAACCGGATGAGCAACCGGCGGACCATCAAGGAATTTACGAATCAACGCGACTGTGTAAGCCGGTCGTTCTTCCATCAGCCAATGTCCTGAGCCCGCGACGACCTCCTCCCGCACGTTCGTCGCTACATGACGCATGATCACCGCCTGGAGGGCGCCGAAGGACTTCTCTCCACCTACCGCCATCACCGGCATCGTAAGCTTCGTTTGTTCGAAAACCTTGTTGTCCTTCGCATCTTGCGAGAAAGCGGCAAACTGCGCGAACCCGGCACGCATTCCGCCCGGTTGCGCATAAGTGGCGGCAAAGAAATTTCTGGTGGCTTCGTCGGGCTTACCCGGATCGGCGGTAAAGTCATTCCATATTCTGTCAAAGTAGATACGCTCCCGGCCCGCCACTAGCCGCTCCGCATCCGGTCCATGGAAGTTGAAGTGCCAAACCCCTGGATTTAGGAGAATCTCGTTCCAAGGATCAATCCCGGGGATCGGTGCGTCCATGACGACCAGCCGCTCGACCTTATCGGGATAAGTGGCGGCGTAGGCGTAGGCCACCATGTTCCCGATGTCGTGAGCAACCACAGATGTCTTGTCGTATCCCAACGCGGTCACGACGGCGCGAATATCCTTGGCCTGAGTCTTCTTCTCGTACCCGTCGGCAGGCTTGGAAGAACGCCCAATGCCACGGAGGTCGGGCACTACTACCGTATGGTCCTTCATGAGATCTGCGGCCAAAGGAGCCCACGAGTCGCTATTTTCAGCGTACCCATGGATGAGGACCACCACAGGCCCGCTTCCTCCCCAACGCACAAAAATGTCTGCCCCTTCTGGGCTGTGTATCGTCTTTGTTTGAAAGCTGGATGGCAGGGAAGGCGGAGTTTGGCTTGAGACTGTTGCCACTACAAAAAGAGCTACGGCGAGGAAACGTAGAATCATTGATACCTCCACGGGAGCAATCGGTTTATTCGGGATTACACGAATACTGTATTTGGCATTGCCGATTGTAGACCACAATGATTGTCACCGCGAGTTGCGCTTTCTTCGCTCTGCTGGCCGTCGATCGGCCCACTTTAGGATGGCGTCAAGCGTAGGACAAAGGGATTGGCCCCATGATGTCAGACAGTACTCAACCTTGGGCGGCACCTGAGGATAGGCCTTCCGCACAACGATTCCGTCCGCTGCCAAGCGGCGGAGCTGCTGCCCCAGCATTTTTTGAGTGATGTTGGGTATCGCTCGTTCTAGGTCGGAGAAGCGCATCACCTTGCCTCCGAATAGATGGAACAGAATCACGAGCTTCCATCTTCCTTCCGACAGACGGAGCGCTGCTTCTACGTCTGCTGCAGCGGATGTGGGCGTATAGCGTTTCGGCATCGATATCCCCAAACGCACTTTTTAGTGCGTACTTCCTATTTCATCAGTATGATGCCAAACTTCTGTCTGTGCAATTGCACGCGGGAGAATACGATGGCTATCGAGTACCCGAACCAGCCGCTGCATACCTGGCCGCCGAAGAGGCGAAGGACGCGGACGCGCTTTCCCGCTGCTTCACCGAAGACGGCACTGTCCACGACGAGGGGCGGGATTATCGCGGTCGTGACGCGATCCGCCAATGGAAGCAGCGGCGGACGAGAAATACCGATATGTGTTGCGCCCGATCAACGTTCAAACGCTTGGAGACAAGGTGACCCGTGCGTGCCCGACTCACGGGTGAATTTCCTGGGAGTCCCATTGAACTGGACCACATCTTCACTCTTTCCAACGGCAAGATTGCTTCACTGCGGCGGCACAAAGGGTATGGGACAGGCTATGGTGCGCCGCTTTACTCTGAGCGGCGCTTCCGTCGCAACGACTGCACGCTCGCCGCTGCCGGATGGGCAGACGGTTGCTCTCTTCGTGCAGACGGATATCGGTACGGCTGCGGGCGTGCAAGATGTAGTCAGTCGCATTCAGCAGGAATGGACTGGACTCGACATCCTAGTCAACAATGTCGGAGCGTCAGATGCTCCGAACGGCGGATATAAGGCCCTCTCTGATGACGACTGACAGAAGGCGCTCAACGTCAACTTGTTGGCATCCGTTCGTTTCGACCGAGCATTTCTACCCGGCATGATCGAACGCAAATCAGGTGTCATTCTTCACATCTCGTCCATCCAGCA
>QHXE01000651.1 GCA_003222835.1 Acidobacteriota bacterium
GGTGCATTGCGACAGACGCCATTGCGCGCTCTTGATAAACTCAGTCTGCCTGGGAACGTCATCGCAGAAGCCTCGCGTGGGACGGCTGCTCTCCAGACATCCGCGCATGAAGATGCTGTTCGAAAGCGTGCTGGCAAAGCCGGGTCCCTTTTTGTAACGGGAAATCGATTCGTCAACGCAACCTTGATTGTCGGTCTTGCGGCCGGCGTCGCGACCTTCGGTCATGACTTCCTTGCCCTTAGCGATCCAGGCATCCTTATTGCGCGAGATCCAATAAACGCCCGCGATCACGACGCCGACTACGAGCACAATTATGACAACCACGACTATCAGTAACGCTTTGAGCCATCCTGGCATCGTAGTTTCGCCTTTCACAGACTGACGTCTATGCTACTTCAAATGCTTATCCATCCAATCCAGCACGGTGTTGTGCCAGAACTGGGAATTCGCAGGCTTCAAGACCCAGTGGCCTTCGTCGGGAAAATCCACGAGCTTTGATTCGACGCCCATGCGCTGGACAGCAGTGAACAATTGCATGCCTTCGCCTTCCGGCACGCGATAGTCAAGCGTGTTCGTGATGATCAAAATGGGCGTCTTGAAATTCTGCACGAACTTGTGGGGCGACCAGCGATCGTACATCGCGGGGTTGGTCCACGGCGTGCCCTTGAACTCCCAATCGGTGAACCAGAGTTCCTCAGTGACGCCGGTCATGCTCGTCAAGTTGTAAACCCCGTCGTGCGACACGAGTACTTTGTAGTGGAATCGCGGGTCGTTGTTATGGCCTTCGATCCAATCGATCATGTAGCCGCCGTAACTCGCGCCGGCCGCGCCGATGCGGTTCTTGTCGACGTAAGGAAGCGCGGAGACCATGGCGACGCCATTGCTGAGGTCGGTGAAAACCTTTCCGCCCCAGTCACCGGAAATTTCATTGACGAACTGTTGGCCGTAGCCGGTCGACCCGCGCGGATTCGGCGTGAACACCACGTAACCGTTGTTGGCCCAAACTTGCGGATTCCAGCGATAGCCCCAGTTATCGTTCCACGCACCCTGCGGCCCACCGTGAATCAAAACCACCAGCGGCCACTTCTTTCGCGGGTTGAAATTCGCAGGCTTAATGATCCAGCCAGCCACCTTTCTTCCCAACGCGCCCGTCCAGGTGACTTCTTCGGCGGGCTTGAGATTGAACGACGAAATAAATGCATCGTTCGCTTTGCTCAACTCAGTCGCGCCACTGCCATCGATATTTGCGCGATAGACTTCGTTCGGCATCGTCATGCTACTGCGTGAGAACACGAGCGTGCTTCCGTCTCTAGTTACGTGCGGCTCGCTATTGAACCCATCCGACACGACTTTCCTGACGGGACCACCGCTGACCGACATTGCATAGATTGGTTGCTTGCCCCTCTCTTCCGCAGTCAGATAAATCGTCTGACTGTCGGGAGCGAAAGTGAATTCATCAACCCAGGAATCGAGGCTCTCGCTCAACGAGCGCGCCGTACCGGTCTTGCGATCGTAAAGGATCAAGCGAAAACGATCGCTCTCAAAGCCGGGTGTCGCTTGCGATCGATAAGCGATGTAGCGGCCATCGGGCGAGTACTGAGGCGAGCCATCAAACCCGCGATTCGCGGCGGTAATATTCTTCGGCGTACCACCGCGAACCGAAACGATCCACACGTCGGCGTTAGTTGAAATCGCCTCGACTTTATCGTGGTTACTAACGAATGCGAGTTCTTTTGAATCGGGCGAGAATGCATAATCGGTCGGACCGCCCAGGCTGAAAGGTGGCGCGTCATAGTCGCCGGACAAGTGCGTCGCCACGTGCGCTTTGACCTTGCTCTGGGCTTTCTCTTCCGCGCGTTTCTTGTTACAGGCGTCGCTGAGGCATTCGGGATAAACATCGGAGACAAATGCCAACCAATTTCCGTCCGGCGACCAAACAGGATCGCCGGCTCCGGTTGAGATACTGGTGATCTTTTTGAGCGCGCCGCTGGAAACATCGATCGTCCAGATTTGATCTTCACCATCGCGGGCCGAGATGAACGCCAGCTTTTCGCCGTCCGGCGACCAGCGCGGCGACGCGGACGAATGTTCGTCGTTCGTCAGTTGTCGCATTTCGCCGCCGCGGAGTGGCACGACGTAAATCTGTGTTGTGCCTTTATTCGCGACGACGCTCATGTCGGTGATCGTGAAGGCCACCAAATCGCCTTTGGGCGACACCTGAGAATCACCGACGCGTCGGACTTTCAGAAGTTCGTCAATCGTGAATCGCCGCTCCTGCGCGAAAACGAGCGTCGCGAAGCCAAGCAAGCCGATGATCGAGACGATAAAAAAACGCTTCATAGATATCTTCTCCGAATTTCGCTGAAGTTGTTAGGGAAAGCGCGCGTATTATCGCACTTTTGCGTGCTGATCGCGACTGAACGTAGTTACGGGGGCCTGGTTGAGAGGACGCGAGGAACGCCTTCTTTGTTATTCTCAGGCTCGGACCAACTGAGTGGGGGAAGTAACTAAACGACCCGGTTAGTCGCCGCCTAGACCCTCACCCCAAAGGGAGAGGGAGAAGAAGCAAGAGTCATCGTATAATGCCTGGCGAAGAGGAGGAGAATTAATCGCGACACGCGAAGCAGATCTCATTGCGTCAAGCGTGCCGGCAACAGCAAACGACTATTACGTCGTTCTGTTTCCAACGCCGGAAGGCTGCTTAGAAGAGCCGACACTGACCGGGGCAGCGACTGTGCTGCAACTGAAACCCGTGGAGTTGAGTCGTATCTTCGCGTTGCGACAGCCGTTACCGGCGACACGGACGGCGACAGTTAAAGAGGCAAGCGGAATAACCGGCGCTCTGCGCGCTTTTGGTATTGAAAGCACGACGGTGCCACGTCACGAATTGCATTTGGAAGAATTGTCGAAAAAAATTTACGCGCTCGAATTTTCCGACGAAGCCTTAACAGCAACTATCGTCGGAAGCAACGCCAGTGTTTCAGCCGGCTGGGATGAACTAATCCTTCTGCTAACAGGTCGTCTGCTTCTGAGCCGCGTCGAGGTTGAAGAACGGCGCCGGCGCGGGCGCAAGCAGACCGTCAACTCGCGTCACCTATCCACTGACGAATCAGTGCTGGATGTTTACGTGGCGACCTCTGAAATCAACTGGAGAATACGAGCGAACAGCTTTGATTTTTCCTGTCTAGGATCGGCAAGGTCGGTCACAGCTTTCGAGAATTTCACGGTTTTGAGCAATGTATTGCAGGAACGAGCGAGCAAGGCTCAGTTCGACGATTCATACGCGCAAGCGAGATCCGCGCTCGAAATCGTCTGGCCCCTGGAGCCCCAAACCAAGATGGGTGACTGGAGACGCAGCGGCGCCGGCAAATTCGATACGGCAACTGTGACGACGACTGATAACGAAGACCAGTTCACTCGATACTCTCGACTGCGACATTACTTAAGAAGGTCTGCATGAAGAAGAAAGCGGCGGGTAGCGGTCTACTTTACGGCGTCAATCCGCTGCTCGAGGCTTTGCGCGCCGGCGATCGCGCTCCCCACGAAATTCTAGTTGCTGAAAGCGCGCGCGATCAGCGCTTGCGCGAGTTGATTGAACTGGCACGCGCCAGAAATGTTTCTGTGAAGCGTGTCCCTCGCGCTGTGCTCGATCGCGCTGTTGGTAGCACGCATCATCAAGGCGTCGTGGCTCGCGTCGCGGCTGCTCGATACGCCGACGCCGAAGAGCTTCTGTCATCAATCGCTTCCAATGTCGGACGGGAAGCTGAGCCGCTGGTCCTAGTGCTGGATGGTATTGAAGATCCGCGTAACCTGGGAGCGATTCTGCGGACGGCTGAGTGCGCGGGAGTTGATGGTGTGTTCATTCCTGAGCGTCGCGCGGCGGGCTTGAATGAAACGGTCGCGAAGGCTTCAGCCGGCGCAGTCGAGTACGTGCCCGTCGCTCGGGTCACGAATCTCTCGCGTTTGATAGAGCAATTGAAAGAGCGTAACGTTTGGGTTGTGGGAACTGCGGCCGATGCACTAATGGATTACACAGGATGGGATTGGACGCGTCCCGCGGCAGTGGTTCTGGGCGGAGAAGGCGCAGGTTTGCATCGCCTATTGCGCGAGCGCTGTGACGCGCTGGTTCGGATAGCAGTTCAGGGAAAGATTGAATCGCTAAACGTGTCGGTCGCCAGCGGCATCATTTTGTACGAGGCTTTACGCCAACGAAAAATTAAGGGGAGCGAGATTGTTGAAACATGAAGCTGGTAGTAACTCGTTTAAGAGCCTTAGTGAAGGGGTTATGGAGGATTCCAAATGTTTTGTCCTAAATGTGCGACGCAGAATATTGACGGCGCGAGCTTCTGCCGCGCTTGCGGCGCGAATATTAGTCTGATACCGCAGGCATTGAGCGGGCAGCTACCGCAGGTTACTGAAGAGTCAGACCGACATTCGCGACGCCTGCGGCGCGGGCGGCCAAGTTTGGAAGATGGCATTCGTCAATTGGCGACAGGTTTTGGTTTCCTTTTTGTATCCTTTGCGGTCGCAAGGTATGCGCCTGCCGGTCACATTTGGTGGTTTTGGCTGATGATTCCTGCGTTCACGTTGCTAGGCAAAGGCATTTCGCAAATCATGCGCGCGAAGAATAATCAGGCCTCGCTTCCGACATCGCAAACACCGCAGATTTCGACGCCTCAATCGGTTCAGAACTTGCCACCTCGGAACACCGCAGAGTTGATGCCACCCGTTCCAAGCGTGACCGAAGGCACCACGCGCCATCTGGGAGGTGAGGCTGCCACGCGGCACTTTGATTCGCTGGAAGGCAAGCCATCCTAATCTTCGACGGCGATCGTTTCAGAGCCCACGAGCGGTTCCAGCAACCCGATCATTTTCCATTTCTCATTTGACATGTTTCATTTGCCATCTATTGAGCTTTGCTCTTAGAGCCTGACGATTATCGCCCGCTCCGTTTCTGATGACAACAAATGCAGTCAAAATCTGTGTCCCGGTTTGTGTCAGGCGAGCCAGCGAAATTGCGGAAGCGATGAAGCGAGCCACGGAAGTTGGCGATCTAATCGAATTGCGGCTGGATTATATTGAACAGAATGAGCCTGACGCCGCGTTGAGC
>QHXE01000652.1 GCA_003222835.1 Acidobacteriota bacterium
TCAGCGACGGTGTCGCCTCGACCCCGGAGGCGGCAGCCCCGGAGGCCGCGGCCATTGCCGCCCGCGCTGCATCCCTGAGCCGGCGGGAGACGGCCGAGGGGGACGAGCGACTGCTCGCGTTCCTCTACCTGCGGACCGAGCGGGTTCTGACACCGGTTGCCGACTGGCGCGACGAGAGGATCTATCGTTACCCGCTGGCGGATGCGTTGGGCCGCCCCGGGGAGGATAGCTTCCTCATGCTCGAGCGGTTGCGTCGCCGCGGGTTGCTCGAGACCGCGGGCCTCATCGAGCGGGTGCACACCTGCCCGTCGTGCTCCGCGGGCCAGCTGCTCTTCATCGAGACCTGCCCGCAATGCGGCAGCATCGACACCGCCGAACAGAATTTCCTCCATTGCTACTCCTGCGGCCACGTCGGTACTCAGGACGAGTACCTGACCAACGAGGGGCTCGCCTGCCCGAAATGCGCGGTGCGGCTCAGGCACATCGGCGTCGACTACGACCGAGCTCTCGAAACGTTTGTGTGCAAGGACTGCTCGGGACGCTTCACGGAGCCGAACGTGAAGGCTCGCTGCCTTCAGTGCCGCAAGACCTGCGGCACCGACGCGCTCGCCGAGCGCAACTACTACGGGCTGCAGCTGTCGGCCGCGGGCGAGCTCGCCGCCCGCACCGGCCAGGTGGGCGACCTCTTCAAGCTTCTCGACGAGTTCAGCCACGCACACCCCGAGTACTTCAACCGTACGCTCGAGTGGCTGATCGAGCTCTCGCGCCGGCACGAGGAAGTGCAGTTCGGCCTGGTGTGCCTCAAGTTCGCCAACGTTCACCTGCTCGCGTCCCGCCTCCCGCGCCATCGCGTCGCGCAGATGTTCGATGCGCTGGCGCAGCGCCTGCGGGAGCTCATCCGCACCACCGACCTCTTCATGCGCGATGACGATGCGTGCTGCTGGGTGCTGCTGCCGCAGACCCCGCCTGCGGGCGTCACGATCCTCCTCGAGCGCATCGTGGCGCTCGGCGCCGCAGCGACGCCGGAGGATGGACTGCGCATCGAGATCACGACCGCCTCCTTCACCTCCGCCGACGCCGGCGCGGGCAGCACCAACGCGCGGCTCATCATGGGTACCCTGCGGAGCCGTGTCGGCTGATGGACGCGATGCTCACACTCACCGGCGCATGGCTCACGCTCCTGCAGCTGCTGGAAGCGGTCTGGCGATCCGACTGGATCGTCATCGCCCTCAAGTTCTTTCCGTTCGTGCTGATGTTCGAGCTGCCGATCCAGGCACTGGTGATGCTCGGCGGGGTGCGCCGTTACATCGAGGGGCGGCGAACCGCGCGCTACCCGCTCGCCTACCATCCGAGTGTCTCCTGCGTCATCACCTGCTACTCCGAGGGCGCGGACGTGCAGAAGACCGTCCGCTCGCTCACCGAGCAGCTCTACGCCGGCCCGATCGAGATGCTCGCAGTGGTGGATGGCGCCGTGCAGAACCGTGCCACGTTGGCGGCGCTGCGGGCGCTGGGACCTTACGTCAATGCGAGGAAGCTCCGCCGCCTCGAGATCGTCCCCAAGCTGCAGCGCGGCGGGCGTGTCTCGAGCCTGAACCAGGGGCTCGCGCTCGCTTGCGGCGAGATCGTCATGGCCCTCGACGGCGACACCTCCTTCGACAACGACATGGTGCGGCACGCCGTACGGCACTTCGCCGATCAGAACGTCGTCGCGGTCGCGGGGAACCTGCGCGCCCGCAACGCCCGCAGCAGCTTCGTGACGCGCCTCCAGGCCCTCGAGTACGCGCTCTCGATACACCTGAGCCGCGCGGGGTTGGATGCCTTCAATCTCGTCAACAACATCTCCGGCGCGTTCGGCGTCTTCCGCCGCGACTTCCTGCGGCGCATCGGCGGCTGGGACAGCGGCACGGCCGAGGATCTCGATCTCACGCTCCGCATCAAGAAGTATTTCGCGCGCCACCCCGACTTACGCATCCGCTTCGAGCCGCGGGCCATGGGACACACCGACGTGCCCGAGACGTTCCGGGGTTTCCTCAAACAGCGGTTGCGCTGGGACGGAGACCTCTCTTACCTGTACCTGCGCAAGTACCGCCATCACCTGCGGCCCGGGCTCATGGGCCTGCGTAATTTCCTCGCGCTGGTCTGGACCGGGCTGCTGTTTCAGCTGGCGCTGCCGTTCGTGCTGCTCACCTACACGATCTACATGCTGTTCGTCTATCCGGCCGCCGTGACGCTCGGCGTGCTCGCGTTCGTATACCTCTTCTATACCCTGCTGGCCGCATTGATGTACGTGGAGTACTGGCTGCTCTATTCCGAGCGCCGCCGGCAGGACCTGAAGCTCGCCTGGCTGCTGCTCGCCTTCCCGGGGTTCACGTTCCTCACCCGCTGCTGGAACGCGATTGCGACGCTCTACGAGCTGCTCGGTAACTCGCATCTCGAGTCCTCGATGGCGCCCTCCTGGGTGCTCCGGCGGACGAAGTTCTGAGCGCATGCCTACGCTCGCATCCATCCTGCGCGCATTCTTCGTGCGCACACTCCTCCCGGCCCTTCTCGTCGGCCCGACGGTGGCGCTCGCCCTGCCGCCGCTCGAGCAGCTCGAGACGCGCGTCGAGCTCTCCCCATCCGCGCAGCTCGCCGAGCGGACCTTCGAATCCGCGCGCGATGCCTTGAGCGCGGGCCGCATCGGCCTCGGTGTGAGTGCCTTCGGCAGTGTCGGCTACTCGCACAACCACGACATCATCGATCCGACGCATTCGTGGAGCTACAGCCAGGGAGTGGCCGGCGGCGGCTTGTCGATGCCGGTGCTCGGCAGCCGACTGCAGCTCGAGGACTCGTTGACCGAGCTGAGGGTGCAGCTGCTGCAGCTCGACGCCCGCCGACAGCTCGAGCGCCGCGAGCTGACCGTGCGTCTGCGCAAAGCGTACGGCGACTACTGGCAGGC
>QHXE01000653.1 GCA_003222835.1 Acidobacteriota bacterium
GTGAAGGTTGCGAAGCGCTGGTGGAGTTTATGAAAGAATTTGAGAAGAAAAATGGTTAACCACGGAGGACACAGAGGAAGAAAGGGCTCGACGATTATTTGTGCCGTCCTCTACGGTTTTCTCTGTGTCCTCTGTGGTGAGACTGGACCGGCATTATCCCAAAGCGCCGATCTAGCGCTCCCTCAAGAAAAACATCTGCGCAACATGAAGCAACTCACCTTTGGCGGTGAGAACGCCGAGGCTTATTTTTCCTCCGACGGCAAGAAGCTGATCTTTCAATCGACGCGCGACGGTCACGAATGCGATCAGATTTACACGATGAATATCGACGGGTCGGACGTGAAGATGGTTTCGACCGGCGAAGGCCGCACGACGTGCTCGTACTTCTTTCCCGGCGACAAACGCATTCTATATTCATCTACGCATCTGGGCGCGAAGCAGTGTCCGCCGCGTCCTGATTTTTCGCAGGGCTATGTCTGGGCCGTCTATGACACGTTCGATATTTTCACTGCCAAGCCTGACGGGTCGGATTTGAAGCAACTGACGAACACGCGTGGCTACGACGCCGAGACTACGATCTCGCGTAACGGCAAACTGGTGTTTACTTCAAAGCGCGACGGCGATCTCGACATCTACACGATGGATAGAGACGGAAAGAATGTGAAGCGGCTAACGAATGAGCTTGGTTACGACGGCGGTCCATTCTGGTCTTATGACGGCAAGCAGATCGTCTATCGTGCTTATCATCCGCAGACCGAGAAAGAGAAAGCTGATTACATCGCACTGCTCAAGCAGAATTTGATTCGACCAACCGTGCTGGAGATTTGGGTGATGAATGCTGACGGCTCGAACAAGAGACAAGTCACTCACCTGAACAAGGCCAGCTTCGCACCCTACTTCTTTCCCGACGGCAAACGCATAATTTTCTCGTCGAACGTTGCCGATCCGAAGGGCCGCGACTTCGATCTCTACATGATCAAAGTTGACGGCACGGGGCTCGAGCGAATCACTTATAATGACACGTTCGACGGATTTCCGATGTTCTCGCCTGATGGAAAGAAGCTGGCGTTCGCTTCAAATCGTCATGGCGCGAAACAAGGCGAGACGAATATTTTTATCGCTGATTGGGTGGAGTGAATCCCTGATATCGGCCTCAGACCGAGAGCCTTAATGATGACCGTCGACTCTTAACCGCAAAGCGGTTGGGTTCCTTCAGCCCGGGGTTGCCGTTTCGGCTACCCTGGGTGGGAACGATTTGAGATCCAACCGCAACGCGGTTGCAGCGGGTTTGAGTTGCGCTGGTTTGAGTCGCCAAGAAATGACGCAACCGCTTTGCCGTTGGATAATCATTTTCTTTTGTGATCCCAGGGTAGCCGCGGCGGCAACCCTGGGCTGGTGGACGCAACCGCCTTGCGGTTTACTACGATGGAAGACAGTCAACCGATCTCGAAATAGCTAAGGTTCAAAATGGCCATGAAACGTAAATTACTTAAGCGCTTCGTTACGTATCCGATCCTTGTTGCAGCGCTCGCCGTTGCCGTGCTCGCTCAACAACCATCGAGCACGCCCAGCGTTGACCGCCTCCGGCAAGTCATCGAGTATCTCGCCTCCGATGCGCTCGAAGGCCGGCGGACCGGCACGCCCGGCGCGAATGATGCAGCGCATTACATCGCCGGCGAATTCAATCGTTACGGGTTGCGACCTGGAATTCAAATGACCCGACCGGCGCGGACGCGCGGCGAAGACCTGGCGCGATATCTGCAGCCGTTTCCGTACGTAGCCGCAATTGAGTTGGGAAAAGGCAACCAATTAGGGTCGGGCTATGACCCGTCCGCTACCAAGAGCCGAATGTTCGCGTTACTCACTCGCGTCGGCGTGGACTGGATACCGCTTGGCTTCTCATCGAATGGGCGGATCGTCGATGCTCCGGCAGTCTTTGTTGGCTACGGTATCACGGCTTCAGACTTAAAGTACGACGACTATGCCGGCGTCGACGCGAAGGGACGGGTGGTGTTCGCATTCGAAGGTACGCCGGACGGCGATAATCCCCATGGGCAGTTTGCGCGCTTCGAAGATGCGCGCTTCAAGGCCATCGCTGCGCGCGAACACGGCGCGAAAGCGCTCTTAATAATTGCCCGCGAACTGGATTTCAAAGAGGATCGGTTGTCAAGGCTTCGCTACGATAACGCCGCTGGCGATACGGGATTGTTGGTGGCGGCGATCTCGCGGCAGACCGCGACACCGTTCTTTTCGCTGAGTAGTCCGAACGAATTGGTGAATCTAGAGAATGACGTCCGCCGGATTTCCAAAATGCGAGCTGCGCCGTCGCCCGGTTACGATCCGACGAAGGAAAGCTTTGCGATCTACAACCCCAAGCCTACCGTCTCTTTATCCGTCGATCTCGCCCGCCGCGAATCGCCTTCATTCAACGTCGTCGGCATTTTGCCGGGCAGCGATCCGAAGTTGAAAGACGAAGCCATCGTGATTGGCGCGCATTACGATCATCTCGGCCGCGGCGGTCCAGAGAGTCTGGCGCCGCGCGAAGGCGACATTCATCATGGCGCGGATGACAATGCTTCGGGCGTGGCGGGTTTGATCGAATTGGCGCGCATGCTTTCGACTCAAAATCCGAAACCGCGGCGCACTGTGGTGTTTATCGCGTTCAGTGGTGAAGAAGAAGG
>QHXE01000654.1 GCA_003222835.1 Acidobacteriota bacterium
CGCTGCTAAACGATCCGCAGAAGCCGCTGATCAATCGCGCGATTCAGAGCCGTTATCCGCCCGGCTCGACCTGGAAAGTTCCGATGGCGGTCGCCGGGCTGCAACAGGGCGCCATAAGCATTGATAAGTCGAACTTGGTTTGTGGCGGTGGCATCCAGATCGGAAACAAGTTCACACGCTGCATGGGCCACCATGGCACTCCGGATTTGCGCACCGCGATCACTAAATCATGCGATGGATATTTTTATCGTCTGGGTTTGAAGATGACGATCAAAGGCATCATGGACATGGTTGAGGAATTCGATCTAAACAAAAAGACTGGGATCGATCTGCCTCATGAAACCCTCAATCTGACGCCGTCTCCTGAGTTGAAAGCACAAGTTAACCCGCGCGATTCGGAATGGCGCGACATCGACACTGTCTATTCATCGTTCGGCCAGGTGTATGACATCATCACGCCAATTTCTTCGTTACGAGAGGTTGCCGGGATTGCGGTCGGTGGAAAGCTCTACATTCCGCATTTGTTGAAGGAACTGAAGCCGATCGGACAACAAGGCAATCCCGACTATCGTCCGTTGCGCTCGTTCCAATCGCTGGATCCCCAGCGGCCGAATCCGAAGATCGTCCCCATACCTGAAGATCAGCACAAAGTCGTAGTCGATGGCATGTGGGGCGTCGTCAACAATGGAGGCACTGGTGCGGGAATAAAAATGGCCGGATTTGATATCGCTGGAAAAACCGGCACGGCCCAGGTGGTCGGTCTCGGCAAAGACGTGGGCAAGAACAAGGACCATTCATGGTTTGTTTCGTACGCGCCAGCCTACAAACCAGAAATCTCGATCATCGCCCTGATTGAGAATGCCGGGTTCGGCAATCAGCACGCCGCCCCCGCCGTTCGCGCAATTTACGACGTTTACTATGCGAAGACTCGGCCGCAACCCGAAGCGCCGAAGAATAATATCGCGTTAAGGATTCGCTGATTGGTACGCAGGCGTCCGGCGGGCCCGCCAGAGACGTGCGTACCTGACAACAAATGGTTGCCATTATTCAAAAACGCAAGATTAGAGATTTCGATTGGTTCGTGGCCGTGCTGGCCATCGGCATCGTCTGCTTTGGGGCGTGGGAGATTCGTAACGCGCAACCCACGGAAACTTTCTGGCAGAAGCAACTGATTGGACTTGGCATCGCTTTCGTCGCGATGCTGGCGATTGCGTTCAGCGACTACCGGCGCCTGGTCGAAATTGCGCCACTGCTTTACCTGCTCGGCCTCGTTTGCCTGGTGGCGGTCCTGGTGCCTGGCATAGGAATGAAGATCAATGGCCATCGCGCGTGGATAAGACTGCCTGGAGCGGGACAGTTTCAGCCGTCTGAGTTCGTGAAGATTCCCGTCGTCTTGATGCTCGCGAAATATTTTGGCAAGCATCGTAGTGGACCACTGACGCGAAAAGAGCTTCTTATTGGGTGCGTGATTCTCGGCGTGCCGATGGCTTTGATTCTGCTCGAGCACGACATGGGCCAGTTGCTGACTTATATTCCTCTACTGGCTGTCGTACTGTTCCTTTCATCCGTGCGGATGTGGATGGTCGCCGCAGTGCTCGTCGCGTGCATCGCCGGCGCGCCATTGGCTTACGCGGTTAGCGTAAGAGCGGGTCTGCTGCGCGGATACAAGCTCGAACGGATCAATGTGATTCTCGATCCTGAAAACGCGGACAAGCGCGGCTTCGGCTATCACACATGGCAGTCGATGGTCACGGTGGGCGAAGGCGGCTTGTTGGGATCACGGGACCCTGAATACACCCAGAGCAGCTTGAAGTTTCTGCCTGAACCGCACTCGGATTTCATCTTTGCGGTCACTGCGGAGACCACCGGCTTCGTCGGTTGCCTCCTGTTGTTGGCATCGTACGCCCTGTTGCTGACACGCCTGATCACCGATGCACGCCGCTCACGCGATCGGACGGGGATGCTGGTCATCATGACGATCGTCGGTGGATTGATCTTTCAGATCTTTCTTAACGTTGGGATGGCGGTCGGGATGTTGCCGGTAATTGGCGTGCCGCTGCCCCTGATGAGCGCTGGATTGTCTTCGATGCTCGCCACGTTTATCG
>QHXE01000655.1 GCA_003222835.1 Acidobacteriota bacterium
ATTTTTGAATGTTTCCGAGTAGGACAATACCTTAAGACACAGCGCACTGACGCAGGTGCTGCGACTTTATGCTACTGCCATTGATCGTTGATGAAGCGGCGAGAGCCTCCGCAAACTTTCGACTGCTCGCTTTAAGACTTCCAAAACATAATCGACGTCCTCGTCGCTGTTGTCTTTGCCAAAGCTGAATCGAATCGCGCCGCGTGCCAATTCTTCGTCGCGGCCGAGTGCGCGAATTACCGGCGACGGCTCCAGCGTGCCGGACGAACACGCCGAACCGGTCGAGACAGCGACGCCCTGCATGTCCAGATGAATTAACAGACCTTCGCCTTCAATAAATCGAAACGAAATATTCGAAAGATGCGGCAGACGGTGCTCGCGATTACCGTTGAAGACAATCTCATCAATGCGAGTTGCGACCTCGCTTTCAAAGCGATCGCGCAAACGCTCTGTCTGTTCGTTGCGCTTGTTCAGCTCGCGCTGCGCGAATTCCGCTGCAGCTCCGAACGCAACTATGTTCGCCACCGATTCAGTTCCGGCACGACGTTCGCGCTCCTGATGGCCGCCGACCTGCTGCGCTAATAGACGCACGCCCCGGCGATTGAAAAGCGCGCCAGTCCCCTTCGGCGCATAGAGCTTGTGCGCTGACAACGAGAGCAAATCACAGCCGAGCGCTTCGACATTAATCGGAAGACGTCCGGCTGCTTGCACTGCATCAGTGTGAAACCAGAGATGACGACGCCCACGCTCGCGCTCCTCCCGCACCAGCGCGCCAATCTCCGCGACCGGTTGAATTGTGCCGATCTCGTTATTAGCCATCATTATGCTGATCAGAACCGTGTCGGGACGAATCGCTGCCCGCACATCTTCAAATCGCACGAGTCCATCGTCGTAAACCGG
The DNA here is from genome assembly GCA_003222835.1 of Acidobacteriota bacterium. The sequence goes on from QHXE01000655.1 coordinate 901, forward strand.
CAAACGAGTCACTTCCCACTTGCGCTTCTCCAGAAAATCGATTGGGCCGCGCACCGAAGGGTGTTCGATCGCAGAAGTGATGATGTGCCGGCCGTGCGCTTGGGCAATCTCGCAAATTCCGCGAATTGCCAGATTGTTAGACTCTGTCCCCCCCGAGGTGAAAATCATTTCGTTTGCGCGCGCGCCAATTAACGACGCGAGTTGCCGTCGCGCCCGATCGACCGCGGCGCGCGCTTCCTGACCGAACAGATGAACGCTCGACGCATTGCCGAACTTCTCCGTTAGATAAGGCAGCATGGCCTCGACGACGCGCGGATCGACAGGTGTAGTCGCACTGTGATCTAAGTAAACTTTACGCATGCTTGGCAAAGGGCGTTCAGAGTACCGACTTTAGTCGGGCTGTTATTCGGGCTCTTAAGGGGAGAAGGCCCGACTAAAGTCGGCACTCTAAACACCGTCTGACAACTGACGTTTCCATTGTCGCATCAGAAAGGCTGACGTTCCAATGACACGCGTTAACCGGAGCGCCAAGCACGTAGTTGTTACCATTCGCACTCAATGTTAGCATTTGAGGTCGCAAGCCGGAGCCGCCACGCAGCGTCTCCGATACAAGGCTCTCCCTTTCGCAAGCGCTGACGCGTCCGGAGAGTAGTACCTTAAGCACTCTCCATTGGCGATGATCGGCAGAAAGGCTGAATGATGAAGACCCTCAGGTTCACTCTATCTTTTGTGATCGCACTGGCGCTTTCCGTGGTTCCGCTTTGGTCGGTGAGCGCGCAGGATCCCCAGACTCAGAACCAAGCAACCGCCTTGATGCGCGGTTATCGCACCGGCTACTCGGATGGATATCAAGCCGGAGTAAATGATCTAGCCAGCCATGCGGCTCGCGACTTTCGCGGCAAGGTGGAGTACGAACATGGCGATCGTTCATACAGTTCAAGCTATGGCAAGTTGGAAGACTATCCCGAAGGATACCAGCAGGGATTTGAGGTTGGCTACACTGCCGGCTTCGATCGAAAGCCGTTTGATTCGAGTATTCCGCCGGATCTGAAGCGCAGAACAGAGGATGATAGCGTCCAATATCCTAAAGATCAGAACAAGAGTGTCGGTCGTCCCACGCAATCCACGGGCGGGCTCGCGATTCCGCGCGACACGATCATGCGGATTGAACTGCTAAGCAATCTCTCGACCGACGCGTCGCAAAAGGGCGATCGGTTTCAAGCGCGTGTAATCGAACCCAAGGAATTTGCGGGCGCAACGATCGAAGGTCAAGTTACCAACGTGAAGCGCCCCGGTCGCGCCAAGAGCACCGCGCAGTTGCAACTTTCATTTGACGAGATCCGAATGCCGGACGGGCGGTCGTCAAGGCTGAGCGCCCAGGTGATCGAAGTCGTTTCCAGCGGCGGTCAGGGCGTAGGCAAAGTTGATCAGGAAGGCGGCGTGCAGGGGAAAGGCTCGACAAAGAACGACGTTGAAAAGGTCGGCGCCGCTGCGGGCATCGGCGCAGTCATTGGCGCTATCGCCGGCGGCGGAGTTGGAGCTGCGGTCGGCGCAACCATCGGCGCTGGCGTAGGAACCGCGGGCGTGCTCACCGAACGTGGACGAGATATTAGTTTGTATCAGGGCCAACAACTGCGAATTCGCACGGCGGGCGAGGCGGAGATTCAGTAGGAATCATTGCATTTTCCATTTGTCATTTGACATTTTTCATTTGCCATCGGCTCCTTCGGCAACAGGGGTTCAGAGTTCAACCTTTAGGTCGCGGCTTACGAAGAAGGGCAAGCTAAAGCTTGAACTCTGAACCGGTGGGTCGGCGGCAGCAAATGGCCAAATGAAAAATGTCAAATGACAAATGGAAAATGATCACTGCCTCTCGATCAATCCTGCCGCGCAGATTGTCGACATTACCCACGAGATTCCGCCTCAGGACATCCACGCCGCGGCCTTCAATCTACTCGCCACATATAAAGACTTTCCGTCTAACACAATTCATGTCGCAGTCGTCGATCCTGGAGTCGGCTCCGCCCGCCGGGCTGTTCTAATTGAATGCGCGGAACAGTTTTTCGTGGGACCCGACAACGGCATCTTCAGTTGGATTTGCGAGCGCGAAGGGAAATATCACGCGATTCATTTAACGAATGAGAAATTTTTTCAACATCCAGTGAGTGCGACGTTTCAGGGCCGCGACATCTTCGCGCCCGTGGCGGCAGCGCTTTCCAACGGCGCGGCGCCCGAGGGGTTTGGCGCGGCAATTAAAAGTCTAATTCATCTCGATTCCTTAAAACCTAAGACCCTAAGCGATGGAGTGATCGAAGCAAGTATCATTCACATTGATCGCTTCGGCAATTGCATCACGAATCTGACTGGCGAACTTCTGGGCGAAGATCTCGGTGTGGTCAATCTGGTCGTTAGTGGCCGCGAGATAACTTCCTTTCGCAAATACTACCGCGAAGCCGAAGACAAAGAGAGCGAAGTCTTCTGTATTATTGGCAGCGCGGGCTTCCTGGAAATCGTCGCGGCGAACAGATCGGCAGCGGCAATATTGGACGCGCAGAGTGGCCAACCGGTTAACTTGATACGTCGGTCAAAGGGAAAATGATCCGCTTGTCACTCGCTTACTGCTCTGATATCTTCGCGTTACTAAAACTCAAAGGACGCACAAAATGGATAAAGCTAAGGACAGCGCGCCCGGAAGCGCCGTGGCCACCGGACTGAGAGGTGTCGTCGCGGCCTCTTCTTCAATCGGCGACGTTAACGGTGAGAAGGGCGAGCTGATCTATCAGGGCCTAAACATTCACGACCTGGCGACGAAATCAACTTTTGAAGAAGTTGTGTTCCTGCTGTGGAACGGAAGATTACCAAAGCGGACCGAGTTGGACGATCTTAGGGCGAGCATCGCCGCGTCGTACGAAATCCCGCAATGGGTTCGTGGGCCTATCGAATATTTTCCAAAAGATGCCGAGCCAATGGATACGCTGCGTACGGCGGTATCCGCATTGTCGTTTTTCGACAAAGAAGCTCGCGACCTCTCGCGCGAAGCAAGCATCAGAGTTGCGACACGCCTTACCTCTCAGTTTCCGACAATCGTTGCGGCGATCGACCGCGCGCGTAACGGTAAAGCTTCAATTAAACCCCGGCCCGATCTTAACATCGCGACCAACTTTCTTTACATGCTCAAGGGCGAAATGCCTGATGAGTTCGACGCGCACGTCATGGATGTCGCCTTGATTCTTCAGGCCGATCACGAACTGAATGCATCGACGTTTACGGCGCGTGTTGTCGCGGGCACACTGGCCGACATGTACAGCGCGGTTACCGCGGCACTCGGAGCGCTTTCCGGTCCGTTACACGGTGGTGCGAATACCGCGGTGATGAAGATGTTGCTTGAAATCGGCGCCGTCGATCGCGTCGAGAGCTTCGTCCGTGAAGCTCTGGCGAACAAGCGCAAGATTATGGGATGGGGCCACGCCGTGTATCGCACCGACGATCCGCGCGCGACTCATCTGCGCAAGCTCTCGAAGGAAATGGGTGAGCGCAAAGGTGATACCAAGTGGTATGACATGACGGCGAAAGTGGAGGAAGTGATGAAGCGCGAGAAGGGATTGTTACCGAATGTCGATGCTTACTCAGCTTCGACTTACTACATGATGGGAATTCCGCTCGATCTCTACACTCCGATCTTTGCGATTAGCCGCATTAGTGGTTGGACCGCGCATATCCTCGAACAATACGCAAATAATAAACTGATTCGCCCGCGCGCGGAATACGTCGGTCCGCGCGACGTGCCTTACGTGCCGATCGATGAACGGTGAGGGGAGCGAGTCTGCTACCTCTTGACCAGCAGTCCGACGACCGATTGCAGTTGCTGCCAGTTCGCTTCATTCATTTGGCTCTCAATAGGTTCCGATCCGCACGAAGTGCTGACCGAGCCAACCAGTTTTTGGATTTCGCAGCGGGAAGCACCACTTTATTTCCGTTGATCTCGAAGTTGTACATGCAGCCGAGCGAGCCGTTGGGGCAGAAATCCTGATCGGTGGTCGGTTTCGGCTGAAGTTTGCGGATGGCTGCCTGCATTTGGTGCACCGCGTCATTGCCGCGCGCATGCCGCGTGTTCAGGAACGTCTTCACGGGTGATAGGATTTCATTGAGTCCCGAGCCCTTATATTTTTCGCGCTGCTGTGGGTCCTTCTGAACGAGTTCGTTCTTAGGATTCCTCTGCGCCGGAACGGGAAAACCGATGCGGATAATGATCGGAACGATCGGCGAAACTCCAGGCTGGTCTTTTATGCGCCTCGCCAACAACTGGTCGTAGAGATAATCGCCGTCTACCTTGAGCGACATGAGAATGTTGTAGCCGGTAGCGGTGCCTGAATTTTCATAGTAACCGCCATCAACATAACGAAGCTTCAGTCGATTGTCGTAGTCATACAAAAACCCTGCCGGGGTCACGAGCGGGAAACGTCCACTCAAACAGGCCGCGCTGCTGAAGGGCAGATTGAGGTACTTATCGACATCGTAAAGCGCGGGCAACGTATCAAAGCGCGCGTATCGAGTTCGCAGGTTGGAGACAAACATGCGCTCGCCGGTTTCGACGCTGGTCGTATTGAAAAACAGCGCCGGCGTGGAGTTGTTGGGGAAGTTGCCAAAGAACTCATAAAAGGGCTGCGAAAAGTCGCTCGAGCCGAGCAGCGTCTTCCCATCGCAGGTTGCGTGCTTGGCCCAGGAGGTCTCGAATCGCCCTTCAATAGCGCGAGCACGGTCCCAGCTATTGATGGGGAAGGGCAAGAATCTCTGGACCAGATCCGGATACAGAAAAGCCGACAGCAACGGCGACAGATAATCGTCTCCAAGAACCGCGTCCGCGCTCTCCTGAAGTGGGCCGACCGCCGTCACCGCGATTGCTTGTGCTCCCGGCAGTTGGGTGCTGGGCAGATTGTTCGTGCATCGCTTTACCAGGCCTGCATAGACCGCTGAGCCAATGCTTCCGCCTGAGACTCCGCTGACGGCAAAGACGTGTTGGGCAAACGCGGGCGCTCGATCTTGAATTGCTGTCAGCACCATGGCGGCAAAATATCCGGCGGTAATGCCACCGCCTTCTGCCGTGATGATAAAAACCGGATAAGGCCGGTCCTTATAATCGTCCTTGTCCGCCCGTGTGGCCCACCACGCGGCGAACGCGTCGTCGAAATCCTGAGGCGCCGTTTGAACCGGCCGATTGAAGGAACGGATTTCGTGATTGTCGTTCAAATCGAAATAGCTAAATAGAAGCGCCAATAGCAGCAGCGGCGTCAGAATCGGCAGCCGCACCAGCTTGCCAAAATAGATGACGAAGAAACTGCCAAAGGCTATCCAGGCGGCGACAGTCAGCAGGACGAGAGACGCGGTACCCAACCAACTGGCGAACTCGATCTCGCCCTTCGAAGTAGTGAAGACAACGAAAAGAATTACAGACAAGGCCACCGTGAACACAAGAATTCGCCACGTTATTCTGGGCAGGTCCGTCAGTTGTTTCGCGCCTTCACGCTTAACTTGCTCAGGCCAGAGTGGGACGCGCGAACTAAGGAATTTGGCAACCTTCCGGCGAAAGATTAATCCAACCGCTACGACCAGACCTTCGAATAGATTGAGCCAGAAGAGATGCATCAGCCAGACGCGGCTCAATTCCTGGGGCTCCAGTCCCTGAGCCGCCTGTCGTAAAGCAATACCGATTCCGATAAACGGGATCATGCCGCAGACTCGCGGCAGCCAACGCGCGGCGATGCCCTCCGGCTTTCCTGGTTGAGCATGAAGCGCATCAGGCGCGAACCGATAAATAAGGGCCCGGGCCCAGTACCAGGACATCAATGACAACGTTAACCCGGAGAACATAAACAGCAGCC
>QHXE01000656.1 GCA_003222835.1 Acidobacteriota bacterium
CACTCGCGTATACGGGGTTGGCTGACGCCTACTCGATCCTCGCATCCTACTCCCTAGAATACGTTCCACCAAAGGAAGGTTTCCCAAAAGCCAAGACAGCGGCAGAGAAAGCAATCTCATTGGACGATCACCTCGCAGAGGCTCACGCATCCCTCGGCCTAGTCAAGTTCTACTACGAATGGGACTGGAACGGCGCCGAAGCAGAATTCAAGAAAGCTCTCGAACTGAACCCAGGCTACGCCCAAGCCCACCAGTATTACGCGGACTTTGTCAAATCATTCGAAAGATTCGACGAAGCACTAGGAGAGATGAAGAAGGCTCTGACTCTAGATCCCTTATCTTACTCGATCAACACCGGAATCGGTCACGTACTATACCTCTCCAGACAGTACGACCTGGCCATAGACCAGTACCGAAAAGTTGTCGAGTCGGACCCCTCCTTCGTCCCAGCACGGCTCTGGTTCGGAAGACCCTACATGCAGAAAGGCATGTTCAAGGAAGCAATCCAACAGTCAGAAGAAGCCGTCAAACTGTCGAATGAAGGCACCGTCTCACTCGCAACGCTTGGCCAAGCCTATGCTTCCGCAGGAAACAATGGAGATGCGGGAAAGATCCTCGACCGACTGCTCGAACGCTCGAAGAAGCAGTACGTCCCTTCCTACTGGATCGCGCTTGTGCAGATGAGCATGGGAAACAAAGACGAGGCCTTCGCCTGGCTGGAGAGGGCCTACAGCGAGCGGTCGAGCTGGCTCGTCTGGGCAAACGTCGAACCTAGATTCGACGCCCTACGGCCGGACCCCAGATTCGAGTCACTACTCAGCCGCATAGGGTTCAAACAAGCGATATCCGTGAAGAATGAACAGTCTTGAGAAAGAAAAAACATCAAAATTGCGCACCAACATCCCCCTCACTCTCCCGTTTCTAACAATAGTTAATGACCGCCTTTCTACTATCAGCAATATTCAATTATCCGATTCTCTAATCTCATCGCCTCATGTCCTATTTCCTTCCGCTCAAGATCGTGCTCGTTCTAATACTGGCGGTGGCGAGCGGTTCCCTCGGTGGAGTTGCGTACTACTACCAGACGAGAGCTGCCGATCTAAACAGCCAAGTCTCAAGTCTCAACAACAACACGAATTCGCTGAACGACCAGATCGCGACTCTCAAAGGCGTAATCGCGAATCTTACAGCGCAAATCTCCCAGCTCCAAACCGTCAACTCCCAACTCAGCCAGAGCGCTACCAAGATACAGTCTCTCGAGGCTCAGCTTTCCACGGCAAACTCTCAGCTTCAGACACTCCAAAACGAACTCTCTACAGAAATCAGCAATCTACAGTCTATCGAATCCTCCTTCAACACTCAACTCAGCTCTCTCTATGCCCAACTCGCCGCCGACCAAGCAGAAATAGCTCAGCTTCAAGCCCAAATTTCTCAGCTTCAGAGTCAACTATCAGGCAGTCTCTGCCTATCCGGTAAGACCATCACTATTGGTGAACTTCTCGACCTCACGGACGGCCTTTCAACTCAAGGCGTGAGGGCCCAAGAGGGCTCGGTGATCGCAATCAACGACATCAACTCGACTAACCGACCTTCGGGCCCTGGCGGCCGCAGGCATACAAGTCGTTGTTGGTCCGTTGAATACCGGTGCACTCTATAACTTGATACAGTTTGCAGATGCCAACCACATTGTGCTGATCAGTCCCTCGTCAACCTCTGCGGCCCTCGAGATCCCAGCATCACCAGCGAAGTATTTCTTCAGAACCGCACCTGACGACAGATGGCAGGGAATGGCGGACGCGAAGATGGTTCAGACGGAAGGAGCTACGAAGCTGATCATCTTGCAGAGGCATGACACATATGGAGACTCGCTGACCAACGCCACCGCATACGACTTCAACCTTCTCCTAACGGCCAACACGGGGGCTGTTGACAGAACCGGATGCATTCCCTCCGATACGGTTTGCATCATCCAGTACGACGCCAGTACCTCAGACTTCACGTCCGTGCTCACTGTATTGAATTACGATTTCAACGCGCTTAATGTGACCTCTAGCACCAACAGAGTGGCGATTGATGCGGTCTCCTTCGAGGAATTCTCTCAGATGGTCTACCAGATTCAACTGCAGCACCCGAACTTGGTAGGCGGGCATCTGCCTGGTTGCACGATTGGAGTGTTTGGCTGCCTTGGTTCGGGCTCAACTTCCGTATGGGTCGGCACTGACGGCGAGGCGCAGGACCCTATCATTTCCACTAACTCGACTTCCGCGAAGTTCTTCCAGCAGAATCATCTGCCCTCAACACTCTACGACTTTCTCAACAATTCCAAGACGGTTCAGCTCTATACCGCCTTCGCATCAGCATACCCCGGCAACGCATGTGACATCTACTGCCGGAGTGCATACGATGATGTCTGGCTTGCTGCACTCGCAACCCTAGACGTTGGCTACAATGGCACCCGAATTCAGGCGGCCATGCTAACCGTAGCTAGCAACTACTATGGAGTCACCGGCTGGAACGGGCTCGACTCGAATGGGGACAGAATTGCCAGCATCTACCAAGTCTGGAAAGTGGAACCTGCCGGTAGTTCGTTTGGTTGGACGTTCGCCGGATTTTGGGCCGCGGACCCAACACTCAATTCCGGTGGCCAAATGCTCGACTTCAACCCGAACTAACGAAAACCGCTCTGTTCCGCGCAAGCCGAAGATCAGATTGGCTGTTGGACAGCCTTCATCAAATCAACAACCAAAGATCATCGAGCCTAGCGCGTCTCGCAGCAGGAGACCCGCGTAATCATTCCGATCCAACGTGACCGATAGTACTGTAACTCTCTTTAGTTAAGTAATAGACCGGACAATAACGAGTTAGTATGATGGCAGGAGCAAGGTGTCCACGATGCGGGGCCGGCACCGGAACCGGATCTTCATTCTGTCCGTATTGTGGGGCTCAATTGGGTCAAGCATTGGGTCAACCTTTGGGACAACCAATGGCACAGCCGATGGGACAGACAATGGGTACTAGCTATAACATGCCGTCCGGCCAAGGACGAATTGTCCCACAGCTTAGCACGAACGCGTACATTATCGACCAGAAGATCCTAGCTATAAGAGACACTTTCGCGGTTAAGGACCGGAGTGGGAACCTGCTCGCATACGTGAAGCAGCAACTCCTCAGTTTTGGTCCAAAATTCTGGTACGAGGACACGAACGGCCAGAAACTTGGCGAGATTCATGGAAAAGTCCTGACGATACGCCCCACCTACGAGATCTATGACGCGCAGGGACAGATGGTTGCACAAGTGAAGAAGAAAATCGTCTCTTTTCTCGGAGAGAAGTGGTGGATGGAAAACGCGTCCGGGCAGGAGATTGCGAAGATGAAGGGAAACATCTGGGAACACGACTATAACATCCAAGACATGTCAGGTCAGCCAATTGCGCAGATCCACAAGAAGTGGGTCTCAGTCAGAGACTCTTACTGCATCGAAATACTCAACACATCCATAGACCCATACATGATAATTTCCTACGCGATTAGCCTAGACCACACCGAGAAGAAAGAGAAGCACTAGACAGCATGAGGAACCCTCACTCATTTTTTCAGTTTGGAATCATGGTTTTCCGCCGTGGAATTGTTCAGGTCCTTTTATTGCAAGTGTTCGTCCGCTGACGCGATCCAATGAGTCGCACTCAAGTCTCTGAACCATTGGAGTCTTTGCACAGGGAATCTGACCCAGTAGTCACGGTTCAGCACCTTGTCAAAAGATACGGACAATTCGTTGCCGTTAACGATGTTTCCTTCTCAATAAAGGAAGGAGAGATTTTTGGAATCATTGGACCCAACGGTGCTGGCAAGACCACCGCCGTGGAGTGCATCTCCGGGCTTCGAGTGCCGGATTCCGGTTCAATCAGTATCCACGGGCTCTCGCCGCTGAAGGACAGGAACGTAATAAGAGGATTTCTCGGCGTTCAGCTCCAAGAAAGCACGATGCCTCCGCGCCTCAAAGTGGGGGAAGCATTGAGGCTCTTCGCCTCTTTCTATCCGAACCCAGCGGATCCGAATGGCCTGCTCGAGACCCTTGGGATTAGCCACGTCAAGAATTCCACATACAAGAAATTGTCTGGTGGTCAGAAGCAGAGGCTGTCGATAGCGCTCGCCTTGGTGGGAAACCCCAAGATTGCCATTCTGGATGAACTGACTACTGGGCTCGACCCGGAGGCGAGGCGCGAGACGTGGGCACTCATAGAGAGCATCAGGGACCGCGGCGCAACCGTGATACTCGTGACGCATTTCATGGACGAGGCTGAGCGATTGTGCGACCGCCTCGCCCTCATCAGCCACGGCAAGCTCATAGCGCTGGACACGCCCGAAGCCATCGCGGCACAAGCGGGAGGAAAGAGGGTGCGCTTTGTTCCCTCCAAGCCTGTCG
>QHXE01000072.1 GCA_003222835.1 Acidobacteriota bacterium
GTCCTCAGATTTACTAATTCATCGTCAACGATCATGATCTTGTATTTCATTGTGGATTCTCCCTCTGCGGCAAATTAACTGCGCCCTCGCTTACGCGCGGGCTTCTGACAAGTCAGTCGAAATCGGTTTTGCATCGACGGGTATAGTGATCGTGAAGGTCGTTCCCCGTGTGGGCGTGCTGTCAACCACGATGGCGCCGCCATGACGGACGATAACGCCATGCGAGATCGAGAGACCCAGCCCAGTGCCTTCGCCCACCGGTTTAGTGGTAAAGAATGGATCGAATATGTTCTTCAAGTGTTCAGGCTCAATACCAGCGCCAGTGTCGCTGACCGAAACGATCACGTTCTCGCCTACGCAGTGCGTCTTGATGTGGACCTCGCCCTCGGCCTCGCCAATAGCCTGTGCGGCATTGACTAAGAGATTCATCCATACTTGATTCAATTGAGCGGCGTAACAATTGACCTGGGGCAGCTCTCCATAATCGCGCAGCAAACGTATTCTGCCCGACTTGTAATACATCGACAGCAATCGGAGCGTAGCTTCAATCCCTTCGTTGAGGTCGACGGGCTTAAGCTCGGCCTCATCCAGACGCGAAAACAGACGCAGATTTTGAACGATGTCGCGAATGCGCTCGGCGCCGATGTGGCAGTCCGAAAGAATTGAATCAAGGTCCGTCAGAATATCGTCGTAGCCGATCTCGGTCTTCATTTCACGGATTTGCTCGGCCGACGCGGGCGGAAGCGCAACGTCATCGAAGGCAGTCAGACAGCGCTCCAGCCGCTTGATGTAGTCCTTCAGCAAAGCGATGTTGCTGTAGATGAAGCCGGCCGGGTTGTTCAACTCGTGCGCGACGCCGGCGGCGAGTTGGCCGAGCGAAGCCATCTTTTCGGCCTGAACTATCTGGGCCTGAAGACGCTCAAGTTCAGTCTTTCTTCGCGCCAGCTCCGCATTCCGGTTCTCCAGCGCTTCTTTATAGCGGCGAGCGTTGCGCAGAAGCGTGCGCCGTTCTAGCGCTCGCTCTATGCACAACGTCAAAACATCGAGTTCGCATGGCTTGATCAAGTAATCAGACGCGCCCACCCTGATCGCGTCGATCACTCTTTGTGTCCGATCGACACCTGAGATCATGATCACCGCCGTGTCGGGATAGCGCTCGATGATCTTGCGCAGCAACTCGATGCCGCCGAGACCTGGCATCTGCATGTCGGAGAGGACCAGGGCGAACTGCTCCTGTGAGAGTCGTTCCAAAGCATCATAAGCATCGGCAGCCGTCGCGCATGAATAGCTTTCATCCAGATAATCGGCAAACAATTTGCGCACTGACTCGTCGTCATCAACGATGAGAATGCGCCGATCATGCGCTTCGACATAAGGCAGGTCGGATGAGGACACTTGACGAACCCCACTCGTCGCAGGCGCCCGTTCGATCGTGATGATGCCTGACTCTCTGGTTGTCATAGTTATGCTCAAGATTTTGGAGGTTGATTGAAGTCTCGGTTAGGGATCGGCCAAGAACCGGCAACCTTAAGGTTGAACTCTAAGCCGTGGCTGTCACTGTTCAGAGTTCAACCTTCAGGTTGCATTATCCTGGCGAAAACGGCGGCAGGATCGATGCGCAGTCGCGTGCGCGCGTCTGCCGCCGGAAGTCCCGTATTGCCTTGGTAGAATTCGATGTGTGAATGCCTATAAAGAGGCGTTGAACCACCCATTCCTCCGATGTTTCCGATCCTGACCCGATCGCCTTCCGAGCGAATCTCGAAGTCGGCGACGTGAAATACGGCCAGGGTGACGTCAGTCAAATTTCCCAGCTTTGGATAATAGAAAGTAACTGCCGCATCTGTCGGCGAGGGCTGAGTACTGTGCATGGTAAAACCGTTAGGAATGTAGAGTGGCGAATCTCCGGTCCCGCTAGAGTTACCATACAGATGAACTGCGTAGGAGAGATGGCCTCGTCTTAGTTTTCCGTCGTCGCCTATTATGTCGCCACGATAACGCGGGTACGAGTCTGCTAGACCGGCTGGTTCAAAGCCATTGCCCGCGGCCACGGCATTAGGCCCGCCGAAGACTTGCGCCAGCACTTTGTCTGAGGCGGCCATCTCGGCTGTGTATTCTTGCACGACAGCATTCGCCGGCACCCTCTTAAAGCTCGTGAACCCGGGCGCTCTCGAATAGTTCAACGGGAGCGATGCGGCGGCTGATTGGTCACCGACAATCCAGGTCTTCTGAACCCCCGTAGCATTCGCCGTCCAGGTCTGCGTGATTGATCCGATTTCATCATCGGCATAGTTGAAGGTAATCGTGCGGCCGGCGGAATCTACCACTCCATGCAACATCGAACCATTTGACGTGTAAATGAAGTTGAGTTGATTGTTGCCAGCGTCCCTGATCCCCGCGCAATGAAATTCGCCGTCGGGATAGCGGACAAAAACATACCTTGTGCCGTCGCTGGCGCGGATAGTTTTCTGCGAGCCATCATCGATGAGCTTAAGTTTCTTTTCATCGATCGAGACAAAGTTGTTCTTAGTTTGAGTGGGTTCGAATTCTATTAAATGAACGTCCTTGCCGTCGCCGGAGATTGAAGGCAGGAGATATCTGGCCCGTGCATCGTCGTAATCCAGAGTTTCAAAGATCAGAAATCTGAATTGATCCATTGGATAACTAAGTGACTGATCCAGGCCAGGCTTCAGATGCTCGCTGAAAAAGCTAAGCAGCGGAAACTGGCGGTTATCCACGTTCCACTTGTAATTGAATTGAGCGGACACCGCCGGCTCAACAGCTAACGATTTTGCCAAGACGGCTCTCGCTCGACTCGCGCCGCGATCGGGATTTGCGTCAGAAGGTTTAGTGGCTCCAACGGCAAAGCTAGCCGCGAATATAATGACCGACGCGAGGCGAAGAGCTAAACGGATTGGGCGATGGCAGGAGATTTCAGATGTTAAGTTTGGGATTTCACATTTTTGAGATCTCAAATCTGAAATATCAGACAGAGAAGAGATATAATTTTTTCGGTGCATGTAAGTTCTCCGTATAATTTCTGCGCGACTCGGTCGGCGAATATGTAGTCCACTGCTCAAGCGCTGACGCCGATGCGAACGCGTTCTTCTCGATCACTCTCCTGATCGGTAAATTCCGCTTGGATTTGAGAAATCGTGAGGTTGCGTCAGCTTTTGGCTGATTGTGACGTGACAGCAGGGCTTGCGACTGATTGCGGAATCGGGGCTGATTCCTGGATGGCCGCCACTCTTATCGCTGCGACATCAATAGAGACTGCGCAGCATTGTCCTCGCCGGCTAATGCAAGGTTTGTGCCGCCGACCTTGCGGGTCTGAGGCGAAGCGAGGTTATGAATTCTGCCCTTGGATGCTTTGGCAGATGCTGTGCTACTAAGTTGAGGAGCCGCCAAGTGTCATCCACGCGGCGCTGATCGAGGCGTCTTTCCACAGCCGAACAACCCACTCGCACGCTTTCGCCTCTTCTAACCATCGCCGCTTGAAGTAGACTCGGCGAAGAAAACATGAATAGTCACAAAGAAGACGAACGATTCAATCGCGCAGCTTTGCAACTCGGGAACGAGATTGCTTATGCGCACGATCTCATTGGCAACATGACATTTCTCAGACTAGGCAGCTTGTCTGGCTGGCTTGACGCTGCCAACTAACATGCGAAGTGTATTTCGGACTTGCTCTGACGTGAACGGTTTGGCAAGAAAAGCTGAGGCGCCGGCCGCGAAACTGCTCGCCATGAGCCTGATGTCGTGTTCGGCGGAAATCATCATGATGGGAATTCGCATCAGCCGCTTCTCAGTGCGCATATAACGAATCATGTCGAGACCCTTAAAATGGGGTATCGTCATGTCGAAGATCGCGGCGCCGAAGTTACCGTCCGACTTGAGAATTCGGTAGGCATCGCGCCGGTTGTTGGCAGTCACGACCACAAATCCCTCCCGCTGAATGGCTGAGGCTACTAATTTCCTGATCAAGGGGTCGTCGTCAGCCACCAGGACTCGCCGCGAATACTGGCTAATCGTTAACATCGTTTTCTCCTCTTGCATTATGCGACTCTGTTTTCACTGATCCCGACCAGCCAATTGAGATTAGTTCCGCGATACGCAATGGCTCTAATCCGACTTTGGAGATTTTGGATTTGTTTATGATCTGGGGAACTCACTCGCGCAAACGGTGACGCGGCTGGACCGCGAATTCTTCTCTTCCCAAGAAGGTGGGCGAAACAGAACGAGTGATGACGAAGGCCGCAGACTTTCACCGTTAAGTCGTGCAATCTCGGCGCTTTATTAACGCCGACTCGAGAGACTGCATACGGCGTGCCAGCGTAGACTTTGTCATCGGGAGAAATCGGTAAGGCGAAGGCAAAGCGATTCAGTTCTCCAAAAATGGTTGCGCGACGGGAACGCGAGGATTAGAATCGCTGCCGAGACAAGAGGTGCCCCGGTGTTGGACGCGTTTTTCCGACATCATTAGCGTGAGTCCCGATTTCCATTTCTTCACGCACCGCTCGAACCTCTCGCCTTCGCGATTTGGTTTTCTCGCTTTGATATGAGTCACGGCCCGTGATCCGGCCGCGCTTCCTAGATGCGCGGCTGGTAATTATTCGTTTCTTCGAGCGGATGGTTCATCCATGAGTGTGCCGAAACCTAAGACCCGGACCAAGAGCAAAGCTTGGAAAGATCTGGCGATCACTTTTGTGGTCGCCGCGGTTGTCTTCATTCTGGCAGTTCAGTTTGATTCCTTTGAGAAATTTGCCGCATGGTCGGCGCGATACAATTCCTGGCAAGTGAACGAGGTTGCCGCTGTTCTCGTCTTTTTGGCCTTTGCTTTTGCAATCTTTTCCTGGAGAAGATGGAAAGAACTCAAGGCTGAAATAAACCGCCGGCGGGAATATCGCGACCTCTTCCAATTGGCAAACGATCCCATTCTTATATTTGACGCCGCCGATGCCACAGTGCTCGATGTTAATGACAAAGCGTGCGAGGTATATGGCATCACGCGAGAGGAATTTATTGGCCGCAAGCTTGAGGAGATAGCTCACGATCCCAGCGACGCCAGGCGACGGCTGGAACAGGTTCGAACAGATGGAAAGGTCCAGAATTTCGAAACCAGCCATATTCGTGGTGACGGGTCGCTCGTGCACCTTCTGATCAACCGATCTCTAATCCGCTATCTGGGTCGGGAGGCGATTCTCAGCATCGATCGGGACGTCACGCAGGGGAAGCGCGCAGAGGAAGCCTTGCTCCGGGCCGAACAGAAATACCGCGAGATTTTCGAAAACGTTGGCGAAGGAATCTTCCAAACAACCCCTGAAGGCCGGTTCATTACGGCGAATCCGGCGCTGGCTCGCATGCTGGGTTTTGACTCCCCTGCGGAATTGATCACCGCGCGTAAGGATATTGCCCGCGACCACTATGTCGACCCCCAGAGACGCGAAGAGTTCAAGGCACGGCTCGATGCGCAAGGGCTGGTAAAAGACTTCGAACTAGAGGCATATCGAAAGGATGGCAGCAGAATCTGGACGACGGTCAACGTTAGGGCCGTGCGCGACCAGGGTGGATCTGTTATCTACTACGAAGGTATTTCCCAGGACATCACTGGACGAAAGCGGGCCGAAGCAATTAGTGCGGCGTTTGCCAGTCTGGCGCGCAAGCTAAGCGGGGCCAGAACGCAACTCGACGCGGGACTGATCATTGCAGTAACTGCGAAGGAGCTTTTCGGATGGGATGCATGCAATATCGATCTCTACGATGTCGATCGGGATCTGATCTGTCCAATGCTGAATGTCGATACGATCGACGGCGAGAGAGTGGAGGTGACCCCAGCGGCGCTGACGATGAAGCCAACCGCCCGAGCCCGTTGCGTCCTCGAGCGCGGGCCTGAATTGCGGCTTCGCGAAGAGCCGATCCAGTTTGATCCGGACTCCGTTCCTTTCGGGGACACCTCTCGTCCTTCGGCGTCGTTGATGACTGTGCCGGTGCGGCATGCTTCGAAGATTGTCGGCCTGCTTTCGATTCAAAGCTACACGCCACACTCTTACGATAATCGGGCTCTGAAGGATCTCGAAGCCCTCGCCGATCACTGTGGCGAAGCATTGAATCGAATACGCGCCGAAGAATCACTCCATGAAAGCGAAGAACGCTATCGCGATCTGGTTGAAAACAGCCATGAGCTTATCTGCACTCACGATCTGGACGGACTGATACTTTCGGCAAATCGTGCTGCCGCCGTCGCCCTGGGATACGACCTGGATGGGTTTGTGGGGAAGAGAAACATCCGCGACATTCTGGCGCCCGAAGTCCGTGATCAGTTTGATGAATATATGGCGAGGCTGCGCAAGGATGGGGGTAATGGTGGACTTATGCTTGTGCAAACCAATTCCGGCGAACGACGGGTTTGGGAATACTACAATTCTCTACGCACCGAAGGGGTTGACACTCCCATCGTGCGGGGAATGGCGCGCGACATCACCGATCAGCGGCTCGCTGAAAAAGCTCTGCGCGAGAGCGAAGAACGCTACCGTGAGTTGTTCGAAAATGCCCGCGACGCGATCTATGTCCACGATCTTAACGGGCGGTACACGTCCGTGAATCGTGCGGCTGAAAATCTCTCCGGCTACCAGCGCGAGGAAATCATCGGGCGACATTTTTCGAACTTCATAGCGCCCAGTCACCTGCGATACGCGCGTGAAAACCTTTGCCGAAAATTGGACCAACAAGCCGAGACCACTTATGAAGCGGAGATCGTTTCCAAGACTGGCCGCCGCACGCCGGTCGAAATCAGCAGCCGGCTGGTTTACGAGAATGGCCTGCCCGTGGGCGTGCAAGGAACGGCCCGCGACATCAGCGAGCGCAAGCAAACACAGGAAGCGCTGCGCCTTTATTCACGCGCGCTGATTGACGCACAGGAAACCGAGAGACAGCGGATAGCGCGCGAGTTACACGATGAAATCGGCCAGGTCCTGACGGCAGTAAGGATCAATCTGCAAACAGCCAAGACGGCCCGGAACGCTGCCGAGGCTGCCAATCACATCGAAGACAGCATTCGCGTTACCGACGAAGCACTTCGCCAGGTCCGCGATCTCTCTCTCGATCTAAGACCACCCCATCTGGACGACTTCGGCCTGGCGACGGCGCTGCGTTGGTTCATCGATCGTTTTTCGCAGCGCACCGGAATTGTGGCGAAGTTCGAGACGACCGATGACGAGCAACGGCTGGCCAGAGAGACTGAGACGGCCTGCTTCAGGATAGCCCAGGAAGCGCTGACCAATGTGGCCCGGCATGCCAAAGCGAAGCGAGTGTCAGTGAAATTGAAACGAAATCGCGATCAACTATTTCTGATTGTTAAAGATGACGGTGTTGGCTTTGATGTGAACGCGCTAGGGCATTCCACGCCTGTCGCTCTGGGGCTGCGTGGAATGAAAGAACGAGCGAGCGCCGTTCGCGGCCGCATTGACATCGATTCAGCCGACGGCAAGGGCACGCAGGTGCGGGTGCGCTTCCCAGTCGTTTAAGTCAACGATCGAGCATATGAACCCCACCCTCGTCTTGATCGCCGACGATCACGCCCTGGTGCGCGCCGGTATTCGTGCGCTTCTAGAAAGAATTCCGAACACCGAAGTCGTTGCTGAGGCATCCGACGGCCGCGAGGCGATGGAGTTGATAGCGAAACGACAGCCGGACATTGTGTTGATGGACATTGCGATGCCGGGCTTGAACGGATTAGAAGCCACGCGGCAGATCGTCAAGACGTGGCCCCCAGTCCGGGTGATCATTTTATCGATGCATTCGAGCGAGGAATATGTATGGCAGGCGTTGAGGGCCGGCGCGCGAGGGTATCTGTTGAAGGGCGCTTCACTCGCAGAGTTGGAGCTGGCACTCAGTTTTGTCGTCAGAGGAGAAATCTATCTGAGTCCGCCGCTCTCGCAACAGGTCATCAGGGAATATGTGCAGCGGACGGGCAAACAGCGTGCGCGCGAGGAGACGTTGACCGCGAGGCAACGAGAGATCCTGAGTTTGATCGCCGAAGGAAAGTCGACGAAGCAGGTGGCCCTGCAATTGAACATCAGCGTCAAGACCGTAGAATCGCACCGAGCGCAGATCATGGAGCGCCTTAACATTCACGATGTGGCCGGACTGGTGCGGTACGCGATTAGGACGGGACTGGTGAAGATCGAGCAGTAACAGCGGCCCACGCCACGGGAACCTCATACTCTATCTATCCAAAGCTTAGGATTATTTTCTAACAATCTGTGATCCGCTTCAGGTAAAAGCCCTAACCGCAACGTAAGGTTTTTCCTGATTGCAAGTTTCATGGCTAAGGCCTAACGTAGGCCGACGGAGTTGGGCACGCGCAAATCGAGTTTGCCGCTACTTCATGCGCGCCTTTCCGTAGGATATCTCGGTCGAAAAGCGGAGGATTTATTCAGCAATCATCTGAAAGCGGTTCGCGATGAACCGCCGCAAATACGAAGCTTTTTCGACGTTTTTGGCATTGTGCTCTGACGGTTTTACCGCGGCCCCATCAGTTGGAGCCACGAGTGCGGAACGGTAAATGGGTCACCTCTGAACAAAGGGTACCTCCTCTCAGAGCCTTTTCCCGCGAAACCGAAAACAAGTCGGTTACGGATCATTTTGGCGTTGCTGCGCCTCCCGACGGCCGTTCCGTCAATCTGTACCAATGGCATTGTGAATCCCGACAAGCACGCTGGCACGATGAGACATTTCCATCGCTGCCGCACCGAGCGTTTTCAGATCGCGGGGAGCCCGCGTGGGGGGCAAACCGCGAACGAAGAAGGGCGCCGTCACGGGGCGAGCGCGGCGCCCTTCTTCTAATCGGTTGCGGTGTCACGCGCACCGGGCTTATGCCCGGGCCTCCGAGAGGTGATCTTCATGAATGACGCTTCTGCTTCTGTTTCACAGACAACTCCGATCGCGCAGTCATCCGACCTTGTTTCGCTCCTTTCGCGCCGGGTCGTTGGCCAGTCAGCCGCGACCAAGGCGATCGTACCTTACGTTTACATGTACCAGTCTGGACTGGCGCCCGAGGGCCGTCCGGCTGGCGTCTTTTTGCTGCTGGGCCCGACGGGAACGGGCAAGACGAAAACTGTCGAAGCAATCGCCGAGTTGTTACACGGCAGTGAAAAGAAACTGGTGAAGATCGACTGCGGCGAATTTCAAATGGAACACGAGGTGGCTAAGTTGATCGGCGCTCCGCCGGGCTATCTGGGACACCGCGAAACCACACCGTTCTTGACGCAGCAGCAGTTAACCGAGGCCATCAGTGAGCAGTCCGATCTCGCCCTCGTTCTCTTCGACGAGATCGAAAAGGCGGCGCACTCGATGACCAAGCTGCTGTTGGGAATTCTCGACAAAGGCATCTTGCGGCTGGGTGACAATTCAGTCGTCAACTTTGAAAAGAGCTTGATCTTTTTCACCAGCAATCTGGGCGCGCGCGAAATGCTCAAGGAGATCAACCCCGATATCGGTTTCCAATCAAGTTCCCCTCGCCCGCGCGCCGACCTCACCAGCAAACTCGAAAGCATTGCGTTGGGCGCCGTGCGAAAACGATTCTCGCCGGAGTTTGTCAATCGCGTTGACGCGGTAGTGACCTATCAGCCGCTGGACGCCGAGTCGCTGGAAGCAATTCTGGATCAGGTTATCGGCGCGTTGCAGGAACACGTCAACCGCCGACTTCGCGAGCGTTGCTTTGAGATGAAGTTGACGAATGAGAGTCGCGAGTTTCTGCTTCGCAGAGGTGTCGGTGACGCGCGGAGAGATTCCGGCGGGCGCGCAGGTGCTGGTGTCGGTGGCCGAAGATGGAAATGCGTTGCGAATCAAATCGGAAGGGACATGCGTGAGCGTCGCCGTGGCCGAACCAACAATCTTGATTGTGGATGACAATCATCAACTGCTTAAGTTGTTGGCCGATGAGTTGAAGCGCCAGTCATGGCGCGCATTCGTGGCCGAAGACGCCGTGACTGCTCGAAATCTTTTTCTACTGCAAGCACCGGGTATTGTATTGCTCGACTACTTGCTCGGTGAAGATGACGGTTTGGAGTTGGGACTTGAGTTTCGGGGCCGCAGTCCTGATACGCAAATCATCATCATGACTGGACAAGGTCTGGGCGATGAAGAGTTGGCAATATGCCAGGACTGCGGTTTTCCAATTCTGCATAAACCATTTCTGCCTGAGGATGTTTTGAACTTGATTGGGAGTCAACATCGGCGGGCATCCACTGCCGGCGCTACCGTAGCGGGAAAGAGTTGACGTCGAAAGGTGCGAACGACTTTTGCGGCGATACGCGTGAGCTTTTTCCGCAACTGATGTGGTGAGCCCGACCAGTAAATCATGACAAGCAGCGAGCCGCGCAAAAAGAAAGAAGGAAGGTCTCGTGTCGGTCGTAGATGGCAGCCACTCGGCCGTCACTCGGTTTTCGACTTCTCGATCAGGCGGCGACTGCCGCTGCTGATTGGGACGCTGTTGTTTGTCATCATTACGGTTTCCACCTATGCGTCGTATCAGGGAGTGAAGGATACGGCCTTCGACACTGCGCGTGAGCGATTGGCGACCCTGATAACATATCTCGCGACCCAACTACAACAGCAGGGCGCCGCGATGAGCACTCGAAGTGCGACTCTGGCGAACGATTCGACGATTCGCACATTTCTTGAATCACCCTCGAAGCCGGCCCGCGAAGCCGCGGTTGCGATTCTGAAACAAATGGCAACGGCGCAGGACACCAACAACTTGCAGATCGAGCTTTGGAACGCTGCCCACGAACCGCTGCTGACAATTCCGGAAACGGCAACTCCCGAAGCAGCCGATCTGAATCCCGAGTTCCAGCAGAGCCAGGCTGAGCCATTCAAGACGATAGGCACGATTCGGATTGTTAATGGAGCGCCTGCTTTTCCGGTTGTAGCCGCAGCAAGAGATGACAGTGGAAAGCCGCTTGGCTATTTGGTGAGGTGGCGCAAACTCGCGGGCACTGCGGAAGCGCGCAAGCAACTGACCGATCTGGTTGGTAATCAGGCAGTGCTCTACGTGGGCAACTCTAAAGGAGACGTTTGGACTGATTTTGTGAAGCAAGTGCCAAAACCACCGATCGATCTGCCGACGCTCGCGGTGGTTTCGCAGTACAAGCGCGACGGAGAGTCAGAGATGGCTCTGGCACGTTCAGTTATCGGCACACCGTGGTTTGTGGTAATTGAGTTTCCTACTCACCCTTTACTCGCTCAGGCAAATCGGTTCCTGCGCCGAATGATCTTCGCCAGTTTGTTCCTGCTCGCGATTGGTGTGGGCGCCGCTGTTCTGTTGAGCCGCAACATCTCCGAACCGCTTCAGTCGCTCACCCAGGCCGCAACAGCGATTGCGTCCGGAGACTATTCGCAAACCGTGGATCTGCGACGGGCTGATGAGTTGGGCGCGCTGGCCGAAGCCTTTAACTCGATGGTGGTCAAAGTGCGCGGCACGCACCGCGAGCTTGGGCAAAAAGTCAGAGACCGAACCGCGCAGCTTGAAGCCGCTGCCGGCGCGATACTCATGGTTGCCGACCATGGCGCGATTACCATGGCCAACGAACGAGCTGCTCAGCTCTTTGGTTACGAGCAGGACGAGCTGCTGGGCCAGCCCGTGGAGATGCTGGTTCCTAAACGTTTCGGCGCCGGACATCCCGCTTACCGAGAGGGTTTCTTCCAACATCCATCCACTCGTTCGATGGGGGCCGGCCGCGATCTTTTTGGCCGCCGCAAAGACGGAAGTGAAGTGCCAATCGAGATCGGGCTCAACCCAATTCAAACCGACGAAGGCGCATTCGTTCTCGCCAGCATCATCGATATCACTGAGCGCAAACGCGCCGAAGAGCGTTTCCGGGTCGTCGTCGAAGCATCTCCCA
>QHXE01000657.1 GCA_003222835.1 Acidobacteriota bacterium
TTGATGAAGGGCTCGGATAAATTCATTGCCTGGCTCGGGCGCGACTCAATAGTCGCCGAAACGTCGTGTGGTACAATTCAAAACCTGAAAGGAGATTAGTGCCATGGGGGAAGTTGTGATCGAAATGCCCTTCAAGGGAAAGCGCCGTTTCCGGATCACAGATGCCAAAGCTGCCGAGGAAGTAATCGAGAAATTGGAGAGCCTCGAAAAGAAAAGCCGTGGCCGCGCGCCAGAGAACGTTACAGACGACGAGGTTCTTCGCGTTTGGGCCAACCGGAAAGAAACGCCCGACGAAATAGCCCGCCGACTTCGACATGGAAACAGTTAGCATGGCTGATTTCCTTATTGACACCAATGTATTCTCGCGTGTTTTCACAGGTGATAAAGCTGTCAAAGAGTTTATCGAAACCCTCCCAGCCGCTGTTTGCACCGTCGTTTATGTCGAGTATTTACAAGGTTCGAAATCAAACCGCGAAAAGCGAATTGTCGAAAGTTATCTCGCTCGCTTTGAGCTTTGTCATTTAACCGCAGATGCTTCAACTCGCACCATCGATCTAATTCGGACATACTCGAATACACACGGACTGCTATTAGCCGATGCACTGATTGCTGCCACTTGCCTCAAACGTAACCTCACGCTTGTCACTTACAATGTAAACGATTTTCAATTCGTTCAAGGTCTAAAGTATCTGAAACCGCCGGTGTAACCTCCTAACGAAGTCACTCTATTACTTCGCTCCATTGCCGGTGCCCGCCTGACTTAGTTGTTCGACGCGAACCTTGCCGCCCGGTGTGACGCCGATTTGGCCGTTGGTGACGACCCGCTCGCCAGGCTCTACGCCTTTTTCGACGACGACCAGATCTCCCTGACGCTGGCCGAGCGAAACCTGCCGCTGTTCGGCGGTCGAATCCTGTTTGACGACATAAACAAAAGATCCTTTAGCGGACATCTGGGGCGCTACAGCGGGCACGAGCACGGCTCCATGGATGGTGCTCAGCACGAGACGAATGTTGACGAAGCGACCCGGCCAGAAGCGATGATCTGAATTGGCAACGGTCGCGCGCAAGTTGATCGTCCCGGTTGCATTCTGCACCGCGTTGTCAAGGAACGTAAGCTGGCCGGCGATCGGATCAGTTGCATCGGGCAGACGCACTTCAGTCTTGAGCGTGCCCTGGCGCATCTGCTGTTGCACTACTGCGAGGTTGTCCTGTGGAATCGTGAAGTCAGCGTAGATTGGATCGATTCGCTCGATCACCAGCAGCGAATTACTACTGCCGGAGCTTCCGCTGGGCGGATTATTGCTCGCTCCACCACCGCTCGAACCGCCAGGATTAACGACGTTGCCAATGTCCACCAGGCGCTGGCCGGCCCGACCATCGATCGGCGAGCGAATGTAGCAATAACTCAGCTCTACCTTTGCGCTGTCAACCGCCGCCGTGTCCACTTTGATCGATTCCTCGGCGCTGTGAATCGCCGCCCGATCGGCTTCCACGGTTGCCTTGAGCGACTCGGTATTCGACTCGGCTTGATCGTACTGTTCCCGGGAAACTACGCCCTGCTCGACCAGCGTGCGGTATCGTTTCGCTTCGAGGTCACCATACCTCGATTGAGCGAGATCCTTGGCGAGATTCGCTTCCGCCTGTTTCTTTAGGGCCAAATCTTTCGCCACGTTCGCTTGCGCCTGGCGCAGGTTCGCTTCAAAAGGACGCGTGTCGATCGTGAAGAGCAACTCACCTTTCTTCACGTTCGCGCCGTCGGTGAAATGAATCTTCAGGATGCGTCCGGAAACCTGAGGTTGAATAGACACCACTTCGCGCGCGACGGTTTTCCCGATCGCGTCAATATAGTTCGGCACATCTTGCATGACCGCTTCAGTCACCGATACCGGCGCCGGCGGCCGTTCAAAGCCCTGCTGTGCAGCCTTGTTTGCGCAGCCGGTGAAGAGAGCGGTCGTCAAGCCCATCAGGTAAAGCCAGGTTTGAAAACGGGAACTCGCTCCTTGTTCGTATCTCATCGGTGTAATTGGCAAATCAGGTTTGCGGATAGTAGGTGATTATGATCTGTCTAACATAGATGACGCAAACAGCGATGTCTGAAAATCTACCCTGCAATGTCGCGAGGCGCAATCTCTGAGCATGGTTTTTTAAAGCCGGAGTTTCGTCTTCGCACGCCCGTGTTCGCCCATTATCAGACATCGGGGCGGAAAAAGGCTGAAAATTAATTACCGAAAAATACGCGATCGGTGACGCTCGCGGTTGCGGATGTTTATTGACCGGAGCGTCGTCGGTATTCATTCGAATTGATGAACGCCTTAACCATTTCGGCGTTAATGTAGTTGCCGTTGAATTGGTTCAGCTTCCCGAG
>QHXE01000658.1 GCA_003222835.1 Acidobacteriota bacterium
CTACAGTTGCGCCGCGAGGCGCGCGGCAATGGCCTGCTTTGGTTGCACGCCGACAATCTGATCCACGAGGTTTCCGTTCTTGAAGATGAGCAAGGTGGGAATGCTACGGATGCCGAATTGGGCTGAGGTGTGCGGATTTTCGTCGACGTTTAGTTTCGAAATCTTATAGCGTCCGCCAGATTCGGCAGCCAACTGATCCAAAACCGGCGCGATCATCCGGCATGGCCCGCACCATTCAGCCCACGCGTCGACCAGCACGGGCGCGGAAGACGACGCATCGATCACCTCCTGCGCGAAGGTCTGATCGGTCACGACCTGTGGTTTGCTGAAGGATGTGCCGGACGCGTTTCCGCTGACTTCGGGCAACTTTGCGCCACACTTGCCACACACGGGTTGGCTCACTTGCGCTGCGTGATCATCGACACGATTCTTTGTGCCGCATTTTGGACAGACCTGAATTGCCATGACTTCTCCGCCGGTGTCGTGACGAAATAAACTCTGAATTCTCCCTCAGGGCCTCGCGAGTGTCCCGTCCGACGGAGCGGGCGGTAGCCCGCTCCTAAACGATGATTCCCGCTCCTAAACGATAATTACTTGGCCAAATGTTTTCGAAAATGCTCAAGCACGCGCAGCCACGCATCCGCCGCGGCTTCCGCGTTATAAACCTGCGGCCGCGTGTCGTTGAAGAAAGCATGGTCGGCGTCGTAGCTGACGACTTCGACGGGCAAGTTGTATTTCTTCGCGGCTTCCTTCAAACCGTTTACCTTCTCAGGATTAATCCACGCGTCGCGTTCTCCGGCGATAAAGAGCGTCGGCACCTTTAGGTTCTTCAAAACATCCTCTGAGGGAATGTCGCCGTAGAAGGGCGCGGCCGCTTTGAGTTCGGGCATCTCGCACGCCGCGCGCAACGCAAACGTTCCGCCCATGCAGAAGCCATTGATCGCGAACCGCTTGATTCCGTAAGTCTCTTCAGCCGCCGCCATCGCTTTACTAATTGTCTCGAGGCCATCTTCAATCGCCAGCGCCTGCATCAACGCCGATGCTTCTTCAGTGTCCGCCGCAACTCTACCGCGGTACAGATCCGGGGCGACGCAGTTATAACCTTCCGCTGCGTAACGGCTGGCAATGTCACGAATGTGATGATTGATGCCCCACCATTCCTGGATCAAGAGGACTGCGATCTCACTGTCCTGTTCAGGTCGATCGACGTAAGCCGTCGTCGCGCCCAATGTTGTGTTCAGATTCAATGTCTCAACCCGCACGATAGTCTCCTCCTCGAAAGAGTTTGCTATGCATCTCCAAGTAATTTAAGGGTGTGAAGGCATTATAGTGTATTCGAAGGCGAAGATACGACATGCCAGAGTTCTGATGGTTTTGTGACTGCAAAGTAACACTGTGATATAACTCTCACTCACTGCTGGAATCTCTCATGAATAGCTGAAAGGAAATTATGAAAAGCTTATTTACCGCGCTAAGTCTATTATGGTTCTGCCTGACGCCGTCATTTCTTCCGCCGGCGGATCCCGCCGATGTTGTCTTTGTAAATGGCAACGTTTACACCGTGAATGAGAAGCAACCACGGGCAGAAGCTATTGCCGTAAAGGGCGATCGCATTGTCTTTGTGGGTTCGAATGCAAACGCCAAACAATTTCAAGGCCGCGGAACTCGCGTCATCGATCTGCACGGCGAGACGGTCGTGCCCGGGATGACCGATGCACACTATCACTTCATCGGTGTGGGCCAGCGCGAGATGAATCTGAATCTCGAAGGCATCACGAACCTCGAAGATTTTCTCGCCAAGGTGAAAGAGCGCGTCGATAGAACGAAGCCAGAGGAGTGGGTCACGGGCCGCGGATGGATCGAAACATTTTGGAAGCCGCCGGTGTTCCCGACGCGTTGGGACTTGGACAAAATCTCGCCGAACAATCCGGTGTTTCTAACGCGCGCGGACGGACATGGCGCGGTCGCC
>QHXE01000659.1 GCA_003222835.1 Acidobacteriota bacterium
GGAATTTGTTTCTTTCCAACTGCTGAAAGACCTGGGGCCAGAGGTGCTCAGGACTTTCGGGTACAGAACCCTGAGTGCAGGCCAATAGCTCTCGACAGATGAATGCGAGGAAATAGGGATGTCCCAGAGTTGCCCCGGTCTCATTCTCCGACCCTCCTTTACTCCTACGAAAATACCTTCAGGCGGTCTGAGCGAGTGGCTCCAAGGTCACTTTGTGGCCCAGGCGTTCCAGTCGCCGGACCAAGGAGCGGCGGGTCCGGTTCGCGTCGATCCGATCAAAGTGATCTGCACCGAGTTCCCGGTAGTCTTCCTTACGCTTTAGCATGTGATAGGTAATCTCCAGAAGCGCATGAGCTACCGCCATGACCGCGCGCTTGGCTCCCCGCCGAGCGGCGATACGCCGATATAGCGCCGAGAGGTAGTTGTTCTTCATCATCGAGATGGCCCAGGCTGCCTGCGACAAACAACGGCGGAGCGAGACATTGCCCTTGCGCATCCTGCCGCTCAGCCGCTTCCCGGCGCTCTCAAAACTCCCAGGACACAAGCAAGCCCAAGAAGCCAGGTGCCCGGAAGACGGAAACTGGTTCATGTCCAATCCGATCTCCGCCAGCAATCCCCAGGCGGTCACCCGATCGACTCCGGGAATGGTGCATAGCCGAGTGACCTTATCCTCAAAAGGGACCATGCGCTTATCGATCTCCTGCTCGATCTCGCTCAGCTTCGATTCCGTGAAGCGCAGGTGCTCGAACAGCTGTCGGAGCAAAAATC
This sequence comes from Acidobacteriota bacterium, assembly GCA_003222835.1. Next base: position 769 of record QHXE01000659.1, read on the forward strand.
GATGATGCTCGGTCATACGACCTTCCAACGCCAATTTCAGCTCCGGGATCTTGTTCCGCAGTTTCCCTTGGGCCATCTCTGCCAGCCGGGCAGCGTCTTGCTCCCCAGCGAGCATCGCCTCCAACATGGCTCTCCCTGAGGCCCCCAGTGTGTCGGTCGCTACCGATGCCAACTTAATGTTGGCATCCTCCAGCACCTTCTGAATGCGATTCGCAATCCGGTTGATCTCCTGCGCTAAACTCACGCGATACCGCGTGAGATCGCGAAGTTCACGGGTTGGTTGCGGGGGCACGAAACTCCCGCGGAGCAATCCGTGCTGCAGCAAGTCCGCGATCCACTCGCTGTCTTTCTGATCCGTCTTCCGGCCGGGCACGGCTTTGATGTGCTGCGCATTCACCAGCAACACCTCGAACCGCTCCGCAAGAATGTTCCACACCGGCTTCCAGTACACTCCGGTGGACTCCATGGCCACATGGGTTACGCCGCACTGTGCGAGCCAATCGGCCAACTGAAGCAGATCGTGAGTGAAGGTCCCGAAGCGCTTCTTCTCTTTACGGCTCTTCCCCTTGGCCTCAGCCCACAGCACACAGGCGGTAATACTCTTCTTATGTACGTCCAAACCACAACAGCAGGGATAGACAACTTCCATCGCGCGACTCCTTTCCACCGCGCGGCGTCGGACGCTTCGAAAAAGCGAAAATCTCCTACGCGTGCTCTCCGCAACTTCATGGAGGCTACAATTCGTTGTGCTTCCCAGCGTCCCAGCCATACTCGTACGCGGGCTCTGCGAGCGCCAGAGTAAAACGGCCTCTGTCGCCGACGCGGCTGCACAAACGCTACGCCATCTCGGGCTCATTTTCATCCTTCGTTGTGGCTCTCCGAGAGCCATGATTTACTCGTAAACGAAATACATCGCCGGCAGAACCCCATCCATTTCAGTCCACCTTCGGTCCAATTCAAGGGCGAGATAAACGACGCGTTTCCCTGTAAGCGACACCAGAAGCGGCACTTAGAGTCTTGTGCTGCGTATCTTACTAACAAAGAAGGCAAAAATTCTAAATGCTTTGCTGAGCGTCGCTTACAGGTTCTCTCTCCTGAAATCTCGCGAATCCCAATTTCGTGTGTGCGCTGCGTCACCGAATAAGACACGATCGCGTACAGGCCGACACACGCCGTCAACAAAGCAACACCGCCAAACGCGCCCAGAATCACCAGGCAAAGTCGTGTCGGTCCCAAAGCGTTTTCGGCCAATCCCTCCAGAGTCTCGACGCTGTATACGGGTCTTTCAGAGTCGATGCCAAGGACTTCCCTTCGCACCGCGTCCGTCAGCGTGCCTGGATCGACGGCAGCCTTAATCAGAAGTCCCAACTCTCGAGCAGCTTCGGGGTGCTGCCAGAGGGGAACGTAAATCTCTGGCGTAATCGGCTTATAAAGATCGCTCACCTCTTGCCAATGCGCGATTTGCCGCGCGTCTTTCACAACGCCAACGATTTGCAGCAAGCTATTTGAAGCCGATTGTGATGTGGTGGTTCCGGTCCGATTTTCAAGACGGATCTGCTTGCCAACCGCGTCATCGCCTGGAAAGTACGTTCGCGCGAAACTCTCGTTTACCACGGCGATGTCGGCTTTCCCTGGTCCATCCTGCTCGACAAAGAAACGCCCCTCCCTCAGGGAGGTCCCAACGACCGCGAAATACGCAGGAGTGACCGTCCGATACGCTGCTGTGGCGATGCCATCGGCAGTGTTCAAAGAACGACCCGGGATCGAGAAATCGTGGAAAGCTAAACCTGATCCTGCCGGCCGATTTGATGATGCACAGACTTCTATGACTCCGGGCAGTGAGTGCATTCGCCTCAACAATTCCTGGGAAAAGTTTGCTAAGTCTATGCCTCCCGGATATTTGGACTCCGGCAATGTCATCATCATCGTCAGCACGCGATCCGGTCGGAAACCGAGGTCCGTCGAAGTCACCCGCTGGTAGGTGCGCGCCATTAGCCCCGCTCCCATGACCACGATGAAAGCGAGAGCTATTTCCACAAGAACCAGAGCTGTCCGCGTCCGTCTACTGCCTCGGTCAGTGGCAGACCTCGTTCGGCTCAGTTGCAGATTCATCGTCACGCCCCGACCGGAAATGAAAATCGCCGGCGCTAAGCCGACCAGTGCGCTCAAAAGCAAAGCAATGGAAATACTGATGATAAGAGCTGCTGGGCTCGTGTGAACTTCGGCTTCGTCTCCAATGTAGCGTGCCGGAACCACCGCGAGGATTGGCTTCAGTACGGACGCACCTGCTGCAAGCCCAACTGCACCCGCTAGCACGGCAAGCAAAGCACTCTCGGTCAAAAACTGACGCGCTAAGCGGGCTGGCATCGCTCCCAAGGCCAACCGCGTACCGATTTCGCCAGCGCGAGCTAGGGTCCGAGCCACCGACAAGCTGGCAATATTGGCCGCCGTGATCAACGCAAGCAGACCAACTGCGCCCATCAGGATGTAGAGCGCAATTCTCAGGTCTCCCACAACTCCCTTGCGAACGTCAACGGGCTCATAGATGAGTCCTTTGTATTCCGGGTGCGCCGCGCCGTATTCCGCTTCTTCGCGATGCGCCAGGTACGCGAGTTCTGGCTGGGTCTGCTCTGCGGAAAAGCCCTCCTTGGCCACACCAGCTATTGAAAGGTCGCGCTCCGAGCGGTTGTTTGAGGCCGCATCCAATTGCAGCGGGACATAAACATCTGCTCCCCAGTGTCTGGATCGCCGAGGCATGACTCCTATCGCCGTATACGGGACATCATCCAAGTAGATGGTCTTGCCAATCACATTCGGGTTCCGGCCAAAGCGGGCATTCCACAGCCAATACGTCAGGACTGCAACGTTCGGTCCTCCCGACCGGTCCTCGTCCGTTGTAAACGTGCGCCCAAGGATTGCCGATATTCCGTACAAGGGAAACATATTGGCCGTCACATGAACTGCTCGAACGCGCTCAGGGTTTTCCTCTCGTGCCAAATTTTCGGAGAGAGTCGCGCTTAAGCCGTGCACTGCAAAGAAGCCATCAAACGATTTATAATGATGCGGACCAGCAATATCGAAGTATTCGGGAGCCGAAAAATCGAAACTAGGCAATCTATCTTTCGAGTGTTGGCTCAGAAGGACGACGCGATTGACCTGCGCGGTTTCTCCGAAGCGGATATAGGCGCCGTCGAAAATACTGAATAGCGCTGCAGTAGCCGCGATACCAAGCGCCAACGTGAAAACCGCAACTACCGTAAAGCTGCGGTTCTTCAGCAGCAGCCGAAACCCGTATCGCAAATCCTGAACGAAGTCCTGAATCCAATTTACGCGGCGGGCGTCGCGGCATTTCTCTTTGGTTTGCTCGATACCGCCCAGTTCTAGCCGCGCGCGCCGCCGCGCTTCCTTTGGTGCCATCCCTTGCGCGACGTATTCCTCGGTTTTTCGTTCGACGTGGTCACACAACTCGTCATCCAATTCCTGGTCCGCCTGCGCCCAACGAAACAACGACCGTAACCGCAGCGGAATCGTGAACAGCCAATGCT
>QHXE01000660.1 GCA_003222835.1 Acidobacteriota bacterium
GTTGGGCCAGACGCGATGACCGCCACGAATCGTTACCGGCAGAATCGGCACCCCGGCTTCCAAAGCCATGCGCACCGCACCCGCTTTGAACTTCTTCATCGAGCCATCCGGATTGCTGCGGCCACCCTCGGGGAAGATCACGACTGCACCGCCTTCGCTCACCCACTGTAACGAACGCCGAATCGGCGCGGGATCGCTTCCTTCCAATTGCAGCGGCCACGCGCCAAACATACGCAGGAGTGGTCCTACCACTGGCCAACGAAAAGCTGCGTCCCAAGCCAGAAACCTTACGGGACGTCTTATCGCATAAGAAATCCAAAACGGATCGAGGTAGGTCTGATGATTCGAGGCGATAATGAGACCGCCGCTCAGCGGAATGTACTCAAGGTGGTGACAACGTACGCCCCAGAGTAGCCGGCTAAGCACGCCCACAACCGGCCGGCAAATGTCCAGCGCCCATTGCGGTAACATCCGCGGATAAGGACGCGATCCGTTGCGCCTCGGCTTTTCCTCGATGCTGGTGCTGGTTTGAACCAAGACTCGTTGCTTTCGGGATAATCAGAACCAGAATAAAGCTAACCCTGGCAAATCAATTCGATTTGGCCCATGAATCGGGCAGCTCAAATTGATTCAACCGATCGTGATTCCACCGCTCACATTTGGAACATTCAAAGCCACGGTACTCAATTGCTTCATCTTTCGTCAAACTGATCTGATTCTTGCCAGCACAATCGGAGAAGGTGCAACGCCGCTCGATTTCAATCAGTAACGGCGTGCGCGGAAAATGGAATCTTTGTCGCATAGACTTTAGTCTGTGACTTAATGCAACGAAGAACCCACCCGGATAAGAGGAGACACAGGCTGAAAAGTCTATGCTACTCGCTAGAGCGGCCATTCACTCCCGATGAATTCGAGATGCAAACGCGGAATGCCGTCAGCCCCATCCCGGCGCGCGCGCACTACCGCCAACACCGAAGCGCCGTAGTGCTCGCTGCTCAGTTTGACAAAGCGGCCTGGCGAAATATCAAGACCGGTAAATATCGCGGCGCCAAATTGACTGATATTCTCGGTTACACTCTTCTCCTTAATGGACAGTTCGCCTTTCTGATCAAACACTTCAATCAGAACTTCAATCGGAATAGAGTAGCGAGTGTCTTTGCGCTTGTCAGTACTAAATTCTAAGAGCCGGTCGCCACCTTCTTCGGTCAGCGACCAAAAACCGGTTTCCTTCTTCGCTTTCGTAATCTCGTATCGCAGCGCCGGATCAGTTGCAAAGCGTTGTGGCGGCCGCTTACCGACAAAGGCTACGCCGATTTCCACCAGTGCTCCCATTTCTTTCTTGGGATCGAGAAGCCTGAGGTTGCGCACCAGTGACCACACGCGATATTGATCTTCGACATGATCGAAACAGCGCAGTTGTCGCGGCATCGCCATCGTCAACAATATCAGGCGACCAACTTCGGTCGGTCGCTTGAGTCTCAGTCGCGCGCCGAACGGAGTAACATCCACCAGACGAGACATCTCTGTCCACTCATGGTCGATGCTGTCGCGACCTTGCACCCGAACCGGAAGCCGTAGCCCAATTCGCTCGCGCAGTCGCCGCGATTTTTCCGTACTATCTTTCGTCATCGCATCTTGCCAGAACCGCCTTGCAGCAGCGGGCGGTTAATTCTTAATTTGAGAGCCAACAATATCCTGGATCAACCACCCGCCGCCGCAGGCGATTCTGACTCCTAAACCTCATCGAACTCCTGATTTTGTTGGTTTTTCCGTACGTTTCGTCTTTGCCGACAGCACCGTTTCGCGGTACAATAGCTTCGAATTTTAACCGCATGAATCACGGCTATCCCGAACCTCGAACTCACCAGAATAATTCGAAAGTTCGTGCCAGAACAAATCACGGAGCCGCTTCTTGGTACGCAGGCATCCTGCCTGCCATAGCGGAAAATGCAGGCAGGATGCCTGCGTACCGGTTGCCGCGCGGATTTTATCGGAAAGGTTTGATTAATGGAAACGCTTGAACGACAGCATATAAACATTGAAGACGAGATGCGGCGGTCCTACCTGGACTATGCCATGTCGGTGATCATCGGCCGCGCGCTGCCCGACGTGCGCGACGGATTGAAACCGGTGCATCGGCGCGTGCTCTGGGCGATGAGCGAGCTCGGCAATACCTACAACAAAGCCTACAAAAAGAGCGCGCGCGTGGTTGGCGATGTCATCGGTAAGTACCATCCCCATGGCGACACTGCCGTTTACGACACCATTGTCCGCATGGCGCAGGATTTTTCGATGCGCTACACACTCATTGACGGCCAGGGAAACTTTGGCTCTGTCGATGGCGACAATCCCGCGGCCATGCGTTACACCGAAGTGCGCATGTCGCGCATAGCCAATGAAGTGCTCGCCGATATTGAAAAGGAAACTGTTGATTTCCAATCGAACTATGATGAATCGCTCAGCGAGCCGACTGTGCTGCCCGCGCGGATCCCTAATCTGCTGCTCAACGGTTCCGAAGGAATCGCGGTCGGCATGTCGACGAAGATCGCGCCGCATAATCTCACCGAAGTCGTCGACGCCACGATCGCCGTCCTGCGCGATCCGGAGATCGATATCGAAGACTTGCTCAAGATCGTAAAGGGGCCGGACTTTCCCACGCGCGGCTTTATTTGTGGCCGCGAAGAAATTAAAGAGTCTTATCGCACCGGTCGTGGGATCGTCTCTGAACTTCCATTCCAGGTTAACAAGGCCAAACTGATTGAGCGCATCGCCGAGCTGGCGAATGAAAAGAAGCTCGAAGGCATCGCCGAAGTGCGCGACGAATCTGATCGCCAGGGCATGCGGATCGTGGTCGAGTTAAAGCGCGATGCGGTGCCGCAGGTGGTCCTTAACAAACTGTTCAAGCTCACGCCGATGCAATCCTCGTTCGGGGTAATCAATCTGGCCATCGTTAACGGCCAGCCGCGCGTGCTGAAGCTGAAAGAAATATTGGAATACTTCATCGACTTTCGTCGGGAAGTCGTACGCCGCCGGACCGAGTACGAGCTGCGCAAAGCGAAAGCCCGCGCGCATATCCTTGAAGGACTCACGAA
>QHXE01000661.1 GCA_003222835.1 Acidobacteriota bacterium
CAACTCCAAACTCACGAATCCTACGGATTTTAAATTCCGGCACAAAGGTACGGGGCTTTGAACTACGCCCTACCCCACGCCAACAGAGTTGTTGACGGTGTCGGTTTCCAAAAATTTACCGCCGATGTGGTCGTGCTTCGGCGGTCTAGGACTACTATAACCTTAGTCGGCAGCGTTTGTCAAGCACAAACTTGAAACCGTGTCAAGAAAAATGTTATCCCGCCATGCGACTGCAAATATATGTGATTCTGAAAACCGGCGGAACGGGTGCCCATTGAAGACGCTTTTCGCCCAAGAAGGCTGAGTGCCTCCAAGCTGGAGCGAACCTGGAAGTCCAGGTCGTCTGTCTGGAGGTGTTGCAATGCATGTTGCAATACAACACCGGAATGGGCAGCTAGACTCATGTTCTTTAGGTTAGGATACCCCGGGCCTAAGTAAGGTTGCAGGCGTGACTCGACCGAGAGGCGCGACAGACCGTGCGGGCCGATCCGCCCACCGACATCCTTATATACCCGCCCCGGTCAGTTGGGCTTCCCCGCAGCCTTCTGCTGCCTCTCCAGCCGCTTCTCCGCCAGGAGTCGTCTCAGGGCATCGACGTAGGCGGTACCGTCTCCGAAATCCAGACCCTTAAAACACCGTGTCCCGGCAAACGACTTCTCCGGTTGTTTCTTGGTTCGCTTCCTCTGCCTCATCAATGCGTATGTTTTTCCTGTGCCTGGACCAGCAAGGACACGGAGGGGCGAATTCGGGTATCCTGCGATAGCAAGATGCACACCGACGAATCCTGCATTCCAGGGCACGTTGAATCTCCGCGCTAAGGTGGAATCGACGCCCCACGCCTGCTGTCTTATCAGTCCATAACCGAGCCTCGCAACGTCTGCCTCTGAAACAACGACAAAGGCTAAAGCAAGGTTTTCTGTTATACTAATCACCAGTATCAAGAGCCGTCCGAAAGGACGCCGCAACCGTAGCCTCGCAACGAGGAAAACGGTGCGAAAGCCGAAAGGCTGATACGCCCTAAAAAGGAAACCTAAATGAAATCAAACCAAGCTGATTTTTCCATCGAAAATCACGGAAGTATTTTCTTGTTCCGAATGAACAGCCCGGCAGCCGTCCAGTGGGTCGCTGAAAACGTTCAGCGGGACGCACAGTTCTTTGGTGATGCCCTGATCGTAGAGACCCGCTATGCCCGAGATTTGGCTGTAGGAATGATCGCAGATGGACTGGAGGTGTCGTAATGGAACTGACCAAAGATCAGCAGCTTGCTCTTCAAGAGGTGCGAAAAGCGATGTACGAACGCTTGAAGAATTTCAACTTTACCGACGAGATGCTGAGGGATAAGTCCGTATTCCAGCTTTTGAACCTTCTTCAGCTTCTCATCGGCCATCGGAATTATATCGGCATGTTTTCACATCAATGTATCGTGCTCGAAGAACTGTTTGGCGCGGATGCGTTTTGGGACAAACCACTCGTTGTTCCGAAATCTGAACGAGAATCGAAACCCGTGGTGAACTGACCATATTCAATCTACAGAGGATACTTATGAAGAAAATCAAACCGTCAGAGTTGGAAGCAGAGGCACAACGCCTAATTCGTGAAGGGAAGATGCCGACTTTTGAGGAACTATACAGGTGCGCATAAATAAAGGGACATATCCTATCGCGGTGTGTCATACTTTTATCGGAGGAATGCCATGCTGCCGCGATTCCTGCACTTGCATCCGAGTACTTCTCGTCGTTTGATCCGATTGAGTAAGAAGGCCGAAAGGGACGGTGCTTACCGCGTTGCCAAACGACTGAGAGCGGTCGTCTTAAACTCACAGGGACGCACCAGCGGTGAACTAGCTGACATTCTTCAAGCTCCGCGATCAAAAGTTTCCGAGTGGCTCGCTCGCTTTGAAGTCCACGGAGTTCAGGGTCTGCTCGAAGGCTATCGATCCGGCCGTCCCAGAAGCTTAAGTGGGCAACAACGTGAACGGTTGAGCGATATTCTGGATAGCGGCCCGGTGGCTTATGGGTTGGACACCGGAATCTGGACTTCGCCCATGATCGCTTGGATCATCGAGGAGGAGTTCGGGGTGGATTATCATCCCGGACATGTGCGCAAGCTGCTGCATGAGTTGCATTTTTCTGTGCAACGCCCCCATCGAGTCCTGATTCGGGCCAATCCCACCGAGCAGGACCGCTGGCATCGCTACATCTATCCCCGATTAAAAAAAAAGCCCAAGAAAAAAACTGGGCGTTAATCTTTACCGATGAAGCCAGCTTCCGTCAGGATTCTACCTTGCACGCCACCTGGAGCCGAGTCGGACATCCTCCGGAGATTCCCGTAACCGGGGCACGCAAGAGCATCAAGATCCTCGGTGCCATCGAGCTGTGGAAAGCGCGGTTTCATTATCAGCGGGACTGCGTATTCAATGCAGAAACCTACTTGGCCTTTCTGCAGAGATTGGCCCGATGCTATCGGCGGCAGGGTGCAATTCTCGTTCACGATAACGCCTCCTATCATAAGAAGCCGCTCGTGCAGAGCTGGGTGGAGGCCAATGGACACTGGCTCGAAGTACAGCACTTGCCCAAGTATTCTCCGGAACTGAATCCTACGGAACGACTCTGGCAATACACTCGGAAGAACGGAACCCATGATCGATACTTTGAAGATGAAGGCCAGCTGTCGAATACTCTGACACGAGTTTTCGGAGAAATGCAGACATATCCGGAACTCATTCGTCCGTCGATACTTCCTTTTTTGTGACCGTAATGTCCCTTTATTTATGCGCACATGTATAGCAGCGAATGAGTAACCATCGAGAAATCCCGACGGTAACGATGTCCACTGTTACAGGCCTCCGCAGACCTTCTCTGCAACAACCTGGAGTGTTTTCTATGATTGTGAGCCTCGGTGGGCGGCGTGTCGCTACATCCAGGAGATGAATGGAGCCAGCCAGCTAAATGACTAGC
>QHXE01000662.1:0-1206 GCA_003222835.1 Acidobacteriota bacterium
CTGAAGAGCTGGGCGGCCTCCTGTCCTCCGCCTTCGTCGCGAAGGCGTTCACCGGCGCTAAGCTCGTGAAAGGTTTCAATCACCTGGGTGCAGCCATTTTGGCTACCGACCCGGTCGTCGAAGGGGGCCATCGGGTCGTCTTTCTGTCGAGCGATGACGAGGACGCGATCGCTCCCGTGGCGGATTTGGCCAATCAACTCGGGTTCGCACCCGTCAAGCTGGGAAAGCTCAACGAGGGTGGCGCGCTGGTGCACGCACGCGGCCGCACTTGGGGTCAGCTCATCTTCCAGGATTTGTTCAAGAAGGAGCAGTAATCGATCGTCCACCGTGTGATTTGGCCCGAGAAGGATGGTTCCGAAACGTCCGATTAGATCGGACACACTTGATGTAAGGGAAAAGGAGAGATTTCGATGAGCATCGAAAAGAATGTCCAGATTGTGAAGAATTTTCTTGCGGCACTCGGCCGCCGCGATAAGCAAGGCTTGCTGGCGTTGTCTGCCGAAGATATTGAGTGGATCATTCCGGGCGAGGACTGGCCGCTGGCCGGCACGCACCGCGGGCACGCGGGATTGGAGAATTTACTTCAGAAGGCTAACGAAACATTGGAAACTTCATTCCCGGAGCCCCCGGAGTTCATAGCCCAGGGAGACCGGGTTATAGGCGTCGGCTTCGCTACGGGGAGAATCAAAGCGACGAATAAGACGTTCGAGGACCACTGGGTCTTCGTCATTACCGTTCGACATGGCAAACTGACGAGCATCCGGGAGTATATCGACACGCAAGCACTGGCGCGGGCCTCCGAGACGGCCGCGAGCCCCAGGCTCTGACCCATCGCGCTGTTTCGTCTCGGCAATCTGAATCGGCGGATCTCGGTGAGTGCATGATCGCCAATGTACTCTCTGAGTCACGATCAGTAACGATAAGTCGGCGAGGCTGGAGACAAAATCCTGGATGCTTGCGCGTTTATCAGCACCTATTTGGGGCAATTTCCTACAAGCCGACTTCTGGACCCTTTCGCAGAGGCAATTCTCAGGCACGCTTTTTGCGCAACGACAGGACCGTCAGGCAAGCCAGTCCTACCAGGCAGAGCCAGGCAAACCAGTCTCCAAGCCGTGTGTAGATCGTCCATACGCCTCTGGTCGGAACCTGTGAAACCATCGCGTAGTCTGTCGTCTGGTAGTGATCCATCGCGGCTAACCGTCGGCC
>QHXE01000662.1:1228-5389 GCA_003222835.1 Acidobacteriota bacterium
AGCTCGCCATCTGTGTGTGCCACGGGTCAATCGCCCGCCAATCATTCGAGGGATCGAGCATCACGTCGGTCCGCAAAGCTCCCGCCTGGGCCAGCAATTGCGGAAAGTCCCCGTCGAAGCAGATGATCGAACTCACCTGTCCATAGGGCGTATCCAAAGCTCGAAGCTTGCCATCCCCGCGCACTTGTAGTGCAGCCTCCGGGCCCGGTACTGGGCGTGCCTTGTTGTACTCCCAAGCCACCTGCCCGTTTGGCTGGATCAAAACCAGCTTGTTCTCAAGAGATGGTGCCCTGCCGCGGTTCAAAACGCCGAGCGACATGCCAAAATAAACATGGTACTTGGTTGCCATGCCTGCGCCGCGTGCGACGAATGCCGTTTCATCTTCCTTCAATACCGGCGCGTTGGCTTCGCCCCAGAATACAATCTTTGCACCCGCTTGCATCTCCCGTTCCGCTCGCGACAGTAAGTCGTTGTCCATGGCCGTAGCCCACAGCTGGATCGCGGCCATATCGTCACTCGTCGCTTGGCCTTCAAACAATCGCTCTGAAACTGCATCGCTGAGCTCCGGCTCTATTTTCCTCTTGGAAATCGATGCCACTCGCACGGTCTGAGAAGACGGTGGAAACAGTGCCATGCGGGCGCCGCCCAGCAGCATCACTGACGCAATCGCTCCGGCACAAAGCCATGCTCCTCCGCGCGCTCGCTCGGAATCGAGTCCTTCTTCCCATAGCCAGTTGCACACGGCCGCAAACCAACCAATCAGGAATGTTATGCCCCACAAACCGCTAACGGAGAGAATCTGGAGTAACGCCAAGTTGCCGTACTGCGAATATGCAACCGATCCCCATGTCCCATACGGCCCTCGCGACAAGACGTACTCGGTCGCGGCCCATGCGGTTGGAAACACAAGAGAAGCTGGGAGGCCGCTGAGCCTGTGCGACAGCAGCCGATCAATGATGTAGGGCAAAACTAGCGGGATGCCCCACACAACGAGGAAGATGTAGTACGCAACGCCCGGGATTGGCACCATTCCCCGAAACTGAAAAGTAAACCCCGCGACCAGCAGGAGGTAAGCGACGGGCAGCCCAACTTTGAGAATCTGCCAACGCACAAATCGCAGCATAAACACCGGCGCCAGCCACGCGGCGAGGGGAACGGTGTTCGCTCCGTTGGAAAACAGCAGCAGTGCTGCCGCCGTCCCCAACCAGAGCCACGAGCGTGACCCGGAGAGAGCGGCCCGGTCTGCCTTGCCCGGCAACTCCTGCAGCTGCGGATTTTCATAATCTACTGATGTTTGCATGATGCTCACCTGCTTCCGCCGTTACACGCACTCCTGCGACCAGGCTATCGACAGCGGTGTTGATTATCTGCGCGATCAATTCCTTCTTCGGTACCCAAGGGAATGCCGGTCTCTGAATCAGCAATGACGTGATCCCATGAACGGATGCCCATAGTGCTTGGCTTGTGGTTTCCACATCAAGCGCCCGAAAACGCTTCTCTCCCACACAGCGCCCCACAATGTAGCGGAGCGACTCAAACGCCCCATGCACTTTGTAAGGACGCTTCTCCATCGGTGGCCTGAGCATGAAGGCAAAACGGTAGTCATTTGGGTTACGCAGCCCGAACTCCACATAGGCCCGCATGCCCTTCTTGAGCTCTTCGACCGGATCTTGCAATTCCTTTCCGTTCCGAAGAGCCGACAGCTTCTTAAGCAACCGCGCGAAACTTTCGTCCACAAGGCACTCGAACAGTTCCTCCTTGTTCTTGAAATGGAGATAGACGCTGCCGGGCGAGTACTCGATCTTTCCCGCCAGCTTACGCATGGAGAAGCTCTCGTACCCCTGGCGCACAAAGATCTCTCGGGCGGCATCGAGGATTAATCTGCGCAACTCCTCTTTATGTTTCCGGCGTCGGGATAATGCACTCATAAAGGATGAACCCTGTTTATGTTACTGAACACTGTTCACTAGTGTCAAGATACTTTGCGGAGTGAAAAAGAGAACGCTGTCGTGTAGCGGCGACGACGTTGAGACGCATGGTCGCTCGCCGGAAACTATCCCCAAACGGGCTTAGAGGAAGTTGGCCGCATTGGTACCGACAAGTCGGCTTCTGGGAAGTTTGGTAGCAGGTGGCGAATCGGTTGACCGACAGTCAACCGTTCAAGGCCAAAGGATCTTCGTTGGATTCGTCACCGGGCCTGGGCGAGTTTCATGCTGGCCACTTTCGTGGCTCTCACTGTTTTGGTTTCTCCCGTTGATCCACGATAACGATGTCCTCGTACCGTGAAATCAAACCAGTTGAATTGAGATTTCGCTTTCTTAAAGAGCTTCACGAGTTCCTCCATTCCAGCCCGCACGGAAGCAACTCGTGTGTGTTCCAAGGTTTCCCGTAACCCCCGGACTGGAAGCGACGCAGGTTCCTGGGACTCCGGCCGGACGATTGAACTCCGTGCCGCCGAGTCCACTAATCGAATAATTGATTGGGCCATTCGTCGATAAAGTGAATAACGCATTTTCGCTGTCGGTTCCAACAGATACGCTTCCGAAATTACTCGTTTGTGTGGAGCTTAATTGCACGGTCGGTATTCGGGCCCGCGGGAAACCGCATAGGGAAGCGCCTGATCGGTAGCTCCGCGCTGGTGCGCTGGCCGGGCGTCCTGCGCGTCGGACCGCTGGCCTCCTACGGCCTCACGCTGCTCTTCCCCATCGCCGCCGCGGTGTACGACCGGTGGTCACGCGGGCGCGTCCACCCGGTGTACTGGTGGGGGCTGGCGCTGCTCGTGCTGGGCGTCGCCGCGCGCGTCGCTCTGCTCGGCAGCCCGACTTGGGCGCACGCCACGCAGTCGCTGTTCGGCTAGCCTGCATGTTCCTGCTACCTAGGTGATCCCATATCTACCGGTAGACCTGAGTCATCATAGCGACGATTGCGATGACTCGTAGCGAGGACAAAACCAGTTCGTGAAGACGTGTGCTTTCCCAAGCGAGAGCTCGAAGGAATCTAGCTTTGCCGGGTTCTTATGAACCAGGTACCCAAATCGGTCGCCGGTTCATGCGTTGTAGTGAGCGTCAGCAGCATGGTCGAAATTATACGAGTGGGTTAGCTACTGCAATTTACCTGGGGCTGAGGAGCTTTACAGTTGTGATACGCGATTGTGGTTTGACAGCACTCAGCGTTATTTGTTGTCGGCTGGCTTGAGGCGGGCCGGCTCCTCGAGGATATCCATGAGCGCGGTCGCGCAGTAGACTCGGTCGCGCTTCGCATCGCCTACCCGTTTTACGATTCTTGCACGTTCCAGTCGTTCGATGGCGCGTTGGGCAGTCGTAAATGCGATCGCCAATTTGTCCGCCGCGCCTTTTACCGTGATGAAGGGATTTGCCCCTAAGAGTTCGACAACCCGCAACGGGTTGTTGTTTGATTCTCCGGATACTTTTCTCTGCCACTCGGCCAGTAGTCCGTTGATGCGCGTGGCTCGATTTAAAGCATCCTCAGACATCCGGGCGACTCCTAGTAAGAAATACTCCAACCAATCGTTCCATGCTCCGCGTTCGCTGATCGCGCGCAAACCGTCGTAGTAGTCTCGCCTTGAGGCTTCAAAGAAGGCTGACAAGCAGAGCAGCGGTGTCGGAAGAATTTGACAATCGATCAGGAACAAGGTGATGAGTAGGCGCCCGACTCGGCCATTGCCATCGAGGAAAGGGTGAATGGCCTCAAATTGATAATGAGCGAGCGCAATGGTAACGAGAGGCGGCAGCTTAAGTCCGTGAGGACACCGGCCATGCGGAACTACACAAATTTTGGCAGCCCAGATGGCAATCCCTAGGCAAGCCCGAGAGACACGACCCGGGAAAGGCGTAGAACAGATGGAAGCCAAGTTCTGACCCTGAACACCTTCCGTGTCGCTCGTCATCCAGTCCAAAAGATACATTCCTAAGCCGAGAAGTGCTCGGTCGCGTTCCGACTCTTATTAAGAAAATGTCTCCGTACAACGGAATCGGACTCCCCCGGATTGTCAGCGAACCTTTTAGGAGTGCCTTTATCTGACCTCTCATCTCGTCAGCTGGTGGCGCGTATTGCAAGTAGATTGGCGCAATCTGCTAGTGCCGTCCTGCGCCGAGGACATCTAAATCTTAAAGTGGTGAATCGGATACCGAGGTTCAAACA
>QHXE01000663.1 GCA_003222835.1 Acidobacteriota bacterium
AAATTACTTTTATTGGAAGGTCGGGGCGCGTTCGCGGACGGACTTAAGAGGCGTGGTATCGACTGGCACGCTCCGCGAATCTCGACGGTTGCATATTTGCAGCGCCAAGGGGTGCTCGAAACAAAACCTCTACTGGCGCACTGTATCGACGTCAATGAGACCGATCTCGATCTCATCAAGCAGAGCGGCGCTGCTATCGCTCATTGTCCTAAGTCCAACGCGAAGCTGGGCCATGGCTGCGCGCCCTTCGCTCAGTTCATCTCGCAGGGAATCACCGTTGGCCTGGGAAGCGATTCAGTCGCGAGCAATAACACCTGTGACATTCTCGAAGAAGCCCGTTTTGCGACGCTGATCGCGCGACTTGATTGGGGCAGGAGCCCGCGCGTTAGCAGGGACCCTGAGTCCTTCGACTTCGGTGACGGAATAGTAGACCTTCCTAATAGTCAGAAAAATGCACCAGTCACCGCGGAGCAAGCGTTGTTTGCAGCGACGCTCGATGGGGCTCGCGCGTTGGGAATCGACGAGCAAGTCGGCGCGCTCGCGGAAGGTATGCAGGCAGATATCGTGGTTGTCGATCTCAGCGGCGCGCATCAACAGCCCATCAGCAATCCGGCAGACGCACTGGTCTTTTCCTCATCGGGACGAGATGTGCTCCTAACGATGGTCGCGGGAAAAGAGATCTATCGTCACCGTCGTGTCAGCGCGTCTGAAGAAGAATTACGAATTCGGCTGGAAGAAATTCGAGGCCGACTCGAAGGGACGTGATTAGCTGCTTTCCCTCTCCCTTTGGGAGAGGTTGGGTGAGGGCTTAGTGCCGACACCCGTTTTATTTCTTCTCGTCACAGCGGAGCGAACTTCTGAGAACAAGAAGAGATTGAAAGTGATAGTTTCTTGATTCGTCAGCTAAGCCCTCACCCCAGCCCTCTCCCAAAGTGAGAGGGAGTTTATCTGCTAATGCTAGGCAGACTGAAAACGAACCTAGCTCTTGCAAATATCCCACAGGTGTTTGATATCATGACGATCATGCCGAGCGCGCGCCGACTACTCTTAGTTGCAATTACCATATCCCTGCTGGGTTTTGCCCTGAGCATCTCAGCCCAGAGTCCCGGCAATCCCGGGGCTCCCTCGAATCCCACCATGGTGGGACGGCGGCTCGACGACGATAAGGAGGCGCTCTACGCACAATTTACCGATTACAAGCGGAACCCCAATCCCGAACAGCAGAGGTACGCTTATCCAACCGCCAAAGCATATCTGCGCAGGTTCGGAGGCGATACAGACAATGAGACGAAGGAAGTGCAAAGGTTTGTCGCCGAATATGAGAGGGCGATGCACGAGCACGAACTCTATGCTGTTTACGGCGCTAAGAACTACCTCAAAACTTTTGAGCTTGGGCGACCGCTCCTGAAGTCAGATCCGGAAAACTTCTTCGCGCTCGGCATTATGGCTGAAGCCGGTTACGACAGCGCCTTAACGGGAAATGGGAGTTTGAATGTCGAGACAATCGATTATGCGAAGCGGGCAATTCGGCTCATCGAGGACAACAAAGTTTCGAAAGCCGATCCGTTCAAGAGCATGGATATCGCCCGTGGGTTTCTTAACTTTGCTTTGGGATGGTTTCTCAAAGACGAAGACCCGGTTGCCGCCGCCGTTGCCTTTACGAAAGCTGTACAGACTGACAGCCCTTATCGAACCGACCCCGCAGCTTACCATCGGTTGGGCATCTCAATTCTAAGAGGCGAGTTCACTCAATTCTCCGCTCTTTACAATGAAAAGTTTGGCAACAAACCTCCGTCTCCGGAACAGACTGCGATGCTGGAACGAATCAAACACCTGGCCGGCCGAGCCATCGACGCCTACGCTCGCGCCGTCGCCCTCAGCACCCGGCCCGAGCAACAAGACGCCAAAAACAAAATCCTCGTGCAGTTAAGCGCGCTCTACAAAAACTTCCATAACGGCTCGGACGCAAGTTTGAATGAGTTGATTTCGACCGTCCTTTCGAAACCAATGCCTTAGTCTGGGTTCCCTAATTTCCAGACGCAAAGCGCGGGCAGGTTTTTTTTCCTGTCCGCTTCTGCTTACCCCTCTGGATTACTGCTTCTTGTTTGTCTCGATCCCGGCACGCGGGGCCCGCTTGGGCTTTATCAACCTTCGATCGTGCTCATCGCGGTTACGGCTTTCTTCTCGTAGGCGGCGATGACCGCGACGTTTCCTTTCTCGATCTCGCTGAGCGCAGCGTCTGAGTAGTTTGGATTGGCTTTGTACCAGTCAAAGCTGGCGAAGTACTTTTGCGTCCAGGGGTCCTTGAAAACTTTTCCATGGCGGGCGTAAATCTCATCGTGCATCTTGCGAACGTCTTCAAGGAATAAGCCCTGGAGCAAAGCACTCGTGATTGGCGCGGTAGTTATCTGATTGTGCAGCTTGTTTTCGTAAGCGACGATCGTTTCGACGTTGGTCTTATCGGGACCCGAGAGTTCTTCGTCCTTGAAATCCTCTTTCGGATCGTACCAGGGCTGGTTGCCGAAATACTGTTGAATCCACGTGGTCTTAAAGATACGGCCATGTCGCGCATAGATCTCGTTACGCAACAGGCGCAACTCGTGCAGACTCAAACCGCGCAGCATCCGATCGGCGATCAGCTTGTTCTCGAATAATTCCATGTCGCCGGGAGCCAGAGCCACG